>JAKAGL010000008.1 GCA_021815535.1 bacterium | reverse complement strand
CGCCATTCCTGGTAAAAGAAGGTGTAGTACGGAAGCTTCAAGCCGGTATGCAGGAACGTTCCGGCCGAGGCCAAGGTCAATAGCAAGTAAACGGGCAGCAAATGCGCGTGCTCCGCGGCCGCAATGACCATCGACTTGCTGACAAAACCGCTGAACAAGGGGAACGCAGAGATTGAAAACCCGCCGATCATGTACAGCGTCATGGTAATCGGCATGTGTTTATAAACCCCGCCCAACTCCGTCAACTTTCTCTTGCCGGTGACATGGATGACCGCGCCGGTTCCCATGAACAGCAATCCTTTGTAAATAATGTGGGTAAACGCGTGGGATGACGCGCCGTTTATGGCCATTTCGGTGCCCATGCCGGCGCCGGCGACCATGTAACCAACCTGGCTGATGATGTGGTAAGCCAGCAGGCGGCGTATATCGTTTTCAAGCACCGCGTAGACAACGCCGTACAGCGCCATGAAAACACCCATCCAAATGAGAATCTCGGTTCCGGCAAATCCCCGCAACAGGCAATACACCGCGGTCTTCGTGGTGAATGCGGAACAAAAAACGGCTCCCACTATCGTCGCTTCCGGATATGCGTCGGAAAGCCACGCCGAAAGGGGGGGCACGGCGGCATTCGTCAAAAAGCCGATCAATATCAGCTGCTCGCCCAAACCGGCGGCACCCAGGCCGTTAAAAGCGATGCTTCCGGTTTGGCTGACGTGGATCGCGATGCCGCCTATCATGGCTACGCCCGAGAAAATATGCACCAGAATATAGCGGAAGCCGGCTTTAAGCGATCTGTCAGATTTATCGAAAATAATCAGCACGAGGGAGGAAAATGCCATCACCTCGGAGAAAATAAAGAGGGTCATCAGATCGCCGGCAAAAACGACGGCCATCGCGCCGCCAACATACAGGAATGCCGCCATCCACATAGCCGTGCGTTCCTTTTCGTGCAAACCGTAAACGGCGCCGCAGAAGGATGCCAGAATAAAAACCAATGCGAATAGGCGGCTCAAGCTGTCAACGCGGGTCATCACAATATGCTGGCCCATAAAATCGAAAACATGATAGTTGCCGAAAGGCAACACCAGCCACAACAGCCCCGCCACGACCGGGATGCTCAAAAGATAGGCCGCGCGGTACTTGCGCACAAGCGGCATCCCAAGGGCGCCCAGCAAGTAAACCCAGGACGGACTGAGGTAATCAATCATAAAAATCTTCTTTCTTAAACAAGAACAGTTTCCCGAGCGCCTTCGAAATAACGATGATCAGGACGCATGATATAAAACCGTAAAAGGCGAAAAAACCCGGCCACGTATGGCCCGTGAACTGCGGCTCGTCCTTGGGAATAACAACGTCCCCCACGACCAACAGAACCAAGGTTATATAAAACAATTTCATGCCGTGCACTCTAAGCTTTTCCAGCACCGATAAAATCAGTTCGTCCAGCTTCATTTTGCCCCTCGCCCCGCCTGTTCCACGTTAAATTATTCCCGACATCAAATTCACAAAGAAGTCTGAATACAGCCCGACCAGGAAGGTGCCCACCGCGGTTGTAACCAATGCAACCCTCATGATCAAAGGCGCTTCATGCTGATGGGCCGCATCGGGGGATTCATCAAAATACGCCGTCTTTAAAACCGGCAGAAAATACGCCGCGTTCAAAAGCGTACTGCCCAGCAATATCATGACGATCAGGATCTGGTGAGCCTCCATCGATCCCAGCAAGAGCCTCCATTTGACGGCAAAACCCGCCAACGGAGGAACCCCTATCATGCTGAATGCACCCACGGTAAACGCGCCCATGGTCCACGGCATCGTTTTTCCGATACCGGCCATCTCGCTTATGTATTTTTTGTGAATGCCCACATAGATCGCCCCGGCGCAGAAGAACAACGTGATCTTTCCAAAGGCGTGGGCCACGATCTGGAGAATGCTTCCTTTGACGCCATCGGGGGTCAACAACATGACCCCCAAGATCACATACGAGAGCTGTGAGATCGTCGAGTAGGCCAGCCGCATCTTCAGATTATCCTGCCGCAAGGCGATGACTGAAGCGCAGATGACGGTGATCGAGGCAAAAAACGCCAGCAGCACCCCAAGTCCCAAGTGATCCAAAACGCCGACGCCATAGATGTACAAAACGATTCTGACGATGGTAAACACCCCGGCTTTCACCACCGCCACGGCGTGCAGCAACGCGCTGACGGGGGTCGGGGCCACCATGGCCGAAGGAAGCCAGTTATGGAACGGCATCATGCCTGCCTTGGCAACACCGGCTACGAACAGGATAAGGGTCAAGCCCGCCCAAAACGGACTGACGCCGCCATAAATGCCGCCCGCCTTGAAATCCAACGTTCCCGTCAGGGCAAACGTAAAAACAATCGCCGGAAGAAAGAGGAGCTTGCCGGTTCCCATCAGGTAGGTCAGGTACTTGGTACCGGCGGTGTAGGCTTCCGCATCTTCCTCATGGACGACCAGCAAGTAGGTCGATACCGTGATGAACTCGTAGAACAGGAACAGGGTCAAGAGATTTCCGGAAAACGCCACCCCCAACGCGCCGGTCAGCGCCAGTGCAAAACAAACGAAATACCGGCCCTGGGCATGCTCATCCAGCGAGCGCATGTAGCCGATAGAGTACAACGTCGTTAATATCCACAGAAACGAGGCGACGCCGCCAAACAGAAATCCCAGGGCGTCCACCCGCAAGGCGAAACCCAGATTGGGCAGAATCCCCGCGGGGAAGGTTACGATGGGGCACACGATCGTATACCCGTCCCTGATCAAGGGGTACATTGACATAACCAAGCCAAACTTCACTACTGCCGCCAGGATGCTGCACCCCTCCCTCAAGTTCGGCTGCTTGCGAAGCGCAAAAATGCCAAAGGCGGCTATGAACGAGGTCAGAATAGCCAACAACGGAACTATTGAAACTATTGTTTTCAATGTCATCATCCTTTCAGCAGGTTCACTTCGTCCACGTCCACAGATTGGCGGTTCCTGAATAACGCAATTATGATCCCCAAGCCGACGGCCGCCTCGGCGGCGGCCACGGCCATAACCATGAACGTAAACAGTTGGCCGTTGAGATCGCCCAACTGCCGTGAAAACGCTATCAACGTCAGGTTGACGGCATTCAGCATCAATTCAATGCACATATATACAATGATCGCGTTGCGGCGGGACAATACCCCCACCACGCCCACGCTGAACAGAACGCCGGAGAGGATCAGGTAATGGTTTAAGGGTACGGGCATATCCATGGTCAAACCTTCCTCTTTGCCAGCACTACCGCACCCACGATCGCCGCGAGCAGGAGAACCGAGGTTATTTCAAACGGCAGCAGATAATCCGTGAACAAAGCCCGACCGATGGCCGCCACCGATCCGAAATCGGCGCCGGGCGCTTTCGCGGCGGGAAGTTTTCCCATATCGAGTTTTGAAACAAGAGCCGTAATGAGAAAACCGAAGGCTGCAATGCCCACGGCCTGCGTCATCACCCCGTGTTTTGAAACGATGCCCGCCTTCTCGCGCAGATTCAGGAACATGATGACGAAAAGCACCAGCACCATGATGGCGCCGGCGTAGACCATGATCTGCAGCGCGGCAAGCAGGTGGGCGCCAAGCTGGGCGTAGAGGCCGGCCAGGCAGAACATGTTCAGGATCATCAGCAGGGCCGAGGTGACCGGCTGGCGCGACATGATCATCGAGATCGCCGCAAACAGGGCCAGAAAGCCGAAACCGTAAAAAATCAGTAGTTGCATTTGTTGTACATCCTCCGCCGAATGTAATCCAGCCGCCCCTTGAGCTTGTCTTCGGGTACCAGCAGCGCTTCTTTGTCGTACAACATCAGACGGCGGTCATACTCCACCAGGCCTTCATAGTTGTGGGTCATCACGATCGCTTCTTCCGGGCAGGCCTCTTCGCACAGCCCGCAGAAAATGCAAACAGCGCCGTCAAGCGTGTATGTTTCGGGATACCGGGTACCGTCCGGCCGCATGGCCCCCACGATGGAGATACACTTGGCGGGACAGGCCACTTCGCACAGGCCGCAGGCAACGCACTTTTCCTTGCCATCCATCGCACGCACCAGCATGGGGCGGCCACGGTAGGCCTCCGGAACCACCGGCTTTTCCTCCGGATAGTAAATAGTCATGATGCCGCGTTCAGCCGGATTGCCGCTCACGTACGACCGGAAGGTGGATACCCAGTTCCGGAAGAAGTGGCGGGCGGTTATCGTGACACCCCGGACCACTTCCATGACGTAGAGCCGTTCCCACAGGGTGAGCTTTACGCCCCTATTCACTTTCTTATAATTCGCCGCCATCACCGCACCGCCAAAAGAATGAAGCCCGTCACTACGATATTCGCCAGCGCCAGCGGCAGAACGATTTTCCAGCCGAGGCGCATCACCTGGTCGAACCGGAAACGCGGCAACGACCAGCGGATGAGCATGAGGATAACGATCCAGGAAATAACCTTCACCCAAAATACGACCACATGGATCAGCATGGCCACTATGGCGCCGAAATTGGGGCCGAACAGATGGCCCATCGCATCGATAAGCCCTTGGTGGGAGATGAACGGTATCTGCCAGCCGCCGAAGAACAGCGCCACCAGGACCGCCGAGATGGTTACCATTTCAAGGAATTCCGACATCCAGAACATGGCGAACTTCAACCCCGAGTATTCGGTGAAATAGCCGGCGATCAGTTCCGATTCCGCTTCCGGTATGTCGAACGGCGTCCGCTTGTTCTCGGCAAGGGCGCAGGTGATAAACAGGATGAATCCGAGCGGCTGGAGGAAAATGCCCCAGTGGAAGAAGTTTTCCTGCGCCATCCCGATAGTGGTCAGCTGCAGGCTGCCGTACACCATGAAAACGCCGACGAGGGTAAGCCCCATCGCCACTTCGTACGAGAGCATCTGGGCGCCGACGCGCAGGCCGCCCAACAGCGACCAGCTGTTGTTCGAGGCCCAACCGCCGATCACGGCGCCATAGGTCGACAGCGACGCCACGGCGAAAATATACAGCATCCCCACATTCAGGTCGGCGATGACCAGATTCGCCTCGTGGCCCCATAGCATGTACTTGCCGCCGAAGGGGATGACCGCGAACGCCACCAAAGCCGGAACCACCGCGATGAACGGCGCCAGGTAGTGCAACGGACGGTCGGCCCCGCGCGGAATGAAATCCTCCTTGAACAGCAGTTTCAGGGCGTCGGTCGCAACGTGCAGCAGGCCGAACACCGTGAAGCCAAATATTTCGGCCCGGTTGGCCCCGATGCGGTCCTGCATCAGGGCGGACTGCTTGCGCTCGACCCAGCCAAGCACCGGGGCGAACACCGCCATGTTCATGGTGCAAATGAAAATTATCTTCAGCATCATCTCCACGAGGGAGGGCAAAAGGTTTGGCGAAGGGAGATAGGTGTAATCAAACATTAGCGGTCACACTCCCCACCGATGAGGTTTATCATGTCGAACGTCGGAATGATGTCCGCCAAGTAGGATCCGGTGCACATATGCCCCATCGCCTGCGTCAACGCGAAGCAGGGGGGCCGTACGCGGCATTTCCACGGCTTGCCGCCGCCTTGCGAAACAAGATAAAAGCCGAGCTCCCCGTTGGTGCCCTCGGTGGGGACATAGGATTCCCCTTTGGGAACCTGTATTCCCTCGATGGTGTTCTTGAAGTGGAAGATCATCGACTCCATGTACGTGTGGCCGTCTTCCTTGCTCGGGTTGCGCACCGACGCGTCGTTGATGTTGATCGGGCCTGACGGCAGCAACGACAGGCACTGCTCAACGATGCGCATGCTCTGGTTGATCTCCTCCATGCGGACGAGGTACCGGTCGAAGTTGTCGCCGGTGGTGCCGACGGGAATGTCAAAATCGACCTCGCGGTAGGCGAGGTACGGAGACGCCTTGCGGACGTCGTACTCAACCCCGGCCGCGCGCAGGCAGGGGCCGGTGAACGCGAATGAGATGGCGTCTTCCCGCGATATGGCGCCGGTGTCGCGCATACGGTCGAGGAAAATGCGGTTATGGGTCAGCAGTTTGTCGAACTCGGACCAGAACACGCGGTTCTTGGCGAATACGCTCTTCACATGGCCGGCAAAACCTTCCGGCAAATCCGATGCAAGCCCGCCGACCCGGATGTAGTTGGAGGTAAGGCGTGCGCCGCACACCGATTCGATAATATCCCACGTCAGTTCGCGCGCTTCGACGAAGTAGATGAACGCGGTAAGCGCCCCCAGTTCCAAGGTGCCGGCGGCCAGGTTGGTGTAGTGGTCGGCCATCCGGGCGAGTTCGCACATGATGGTGCGTATGTACACGGCGCGGGCGGGAATCTTGTCCGTCACGCCCAACAGCTTCTCAACGGCCAACGCGTAGGCCACGTTGTTCTGCGGGGCGCTGCAATAATTCAACCGGTCGGTGTACGGGAAGGCCTGGGTCCACGTGCCGTTTTCGCAATGCTTCTCAAAACCCCGGTGGAGATAGCCGATCTCCGTTTCCATGTGGACGATTTTCTCGCCGTCAAGCTTGAGGAAAAAGCGGACGGTGCCGTGGGTGGCCGGGTGTGACGGCCCCATGTTCAGAACCATCAGTTCCGTATTCAGGTCTAGCTGGTTTTTATCTTCCATAACCTCAATTCTCCGGTCCGATGAGCGGCTGGCGCTTGCGGATGTTGTAGTCCTTCCGCAACGGATGCCCTTCAAATTCCTCATACAGGAGTATCCGTTTCATGTTCGGATGCCCCTTGAATACGATGCCGTACATATCCCACACTTCCCGTTCGAACCAGTCGGCGGCCCTCCAGACGGTGACCGCGGACTCAACGGCGGGATCAGATTCAGCAACCGGCATCTTCACGCGAAGCCGGTGGTTGTGCGAGAGTGAAAAGAGGTGATACACCACCTCGAAGCGTTCTTCGCGCGGCCGCGTGCCAAAATAATCCACGGCGGTCAGATCCATCATGAAATCGAATTTCGTGGCTTCGTCGTCGCGCAGCCAGCGCAACGCGGTCAGCATGGCGTCCTTGTGTATCACCACAGTCTCATCGCCATGCTGCTCGTGCGCGGAAATCACCGCGCCGCCCAGCTTTTGTTTGCACAGGTCGATCAGGCGTCCCATCAGCGTTTCACCCTCGGCTCATATTGCGCTTTGCCGCGCGGCCACTTGGACGAGCGCTCGTTGGCCACCAGTTCCTGCAGCTTGACAAGCCCGTCGATCACTATTTCGGGGCGGGGCGGGCAACCCGGCACATACACGTCCACCGGCAGAATGGTATCGATCCCCTGCACGGTGGCGTAATTGTTGTACATGCCGCCGCTGCACACGCACGCGCCAAAGGCGAACACCCACTTGGGCTCGGCCATCTGGTTGTAAACCTTGTTGAGTATCGGGGCCTGCTTGTGGCTGATGGTTCCCACCACAAACAGCAGGTCGGCCTGGCGCGGCGAAAAGCGCGGCAGGGCCGCGCCGAACCGGTCAAGGTCGTACCGGGATGCGGCCGCCGACATGAATTCCATGCCGCAACAGGCCGTGATGAACGGATAGAGGAAAAAGGAGTATTTCCTTCCCCAGCCGATGACCTTGTCAACCTGGGTAAGGATTACGCTGTCGCCCAGCGCGGCTTCGAGATTCTTCTCTTCCACTGTCACTCCCATTCCAAAGCCCCCTTCTTCCACACATAGGCGAGCCCCACCGTCAGCACAAGAATGAACACCATCATTTCCATAAGGCCGAACATCCCCAGGTCGCGGAACACCGCCGCCCACGGAAAGAGGAACACGGCTTCAATATCAAACACGATGAACAGCATCGCCACCAGGTAGAACCGGACGCCGAAGCGGCTCTTCGGATCGCTGACCGGCGTCACGCCGCACTCGAACGGCTCCATCTTTTCTTCAAATTCCTTCTTCGGGCCCATGATCGTGGTCATGATGATCATGCCAGCCGCCGTGCCGCATGCGGCCAACGTCATAACGAGAACGGGAATGTACTGGTTCAGCATTTTTCAGCCCCCATAAGCCCCAACAGGTTGCGGCATTGTATCTCACGCCCGCCGGCCGTCATTATAACGGACGGCGATTGATCCATTTCATCAGGAATGCGCACCGAGCCGGGCCTGACCGTTTCGCTCAGGCGTACGCGGCCCTTCCACTCCCGCTTCGGCGCCTTGAACAGCAGCGTATCTTCGGCCTGGAGGTTCAGGGCGGCGGCATCGGC
Source organism: bacterium (assembly GCA_021815535.1). Classification (GTDB taxonomy): domain Bacteria; phylum Nitrospinota_A; class UBA7883; order JACRGQ01; family JACRGQ01; genus JACRGQ01. Next base: position 13,519 of record JAKAGL010000008.1, on the reverse strand, counting down.
CGGATTGAAATCGACATACGGCTTGCCTTCCACGTGGAAGTCGGCATAATGCTTGCCCACCAGATGGCGCAGCGAAGGACAGTAATCGGTGTATATTCCCATCACAAAAAGGCTGTGTTCGGGCAACAACATCATCTCGCCCGCGGCCGGTTTTTTCATTGGGGCCGGGCTCTCCATCGAAAGCGACGCCGAGGCGCCGACCCGCGCGGAGAAATCGGTCATGCCACCGTCCATGATCGCGCCGTATCCCGGCACCATGGAGGCGATTTCCCTGGAAACGTCGGTGGTGGAGCGATACCCGAAATCATGCCCCATCGCCTTGGCCAGATCGGCGAAGATGCGCCAGGTCGGGCGGCTGTTGCCGATCGGCTCGACGGCCGGCTGCACCCACTGAACGCGCCCCTCGATGTTGGTGAAGGTGCCGTCCTTCTCGAGGGCGGTGCACGATGGCAACACAACATCGGCCGCCATGGCGGTTTGGGAATAGAACTGGTCCACCACCACGGCAAATTCCACCTTGTCCATCGCCTCGCGGAATTTCACGAAATCGGAATGACGGCGAAGCACGTCCTCGTCGGCGATAATAAGCGCCTTGGTTTCGTGGTTATTGATGAGCGTGCAGAGGTCGGCATACGCCGTCAGCTCCTGCCGCGTCTCCTTGCGGTAACCGGGGAGGACGTTCGGAGCTACCCCCATGTCGTTGACCCCCTGGGAATTGCAATATTCGCGCATCACCATCACCCGGCCGCCAGCGATTTTGGCGAGATTCACGATATTCCGTATGATGGCGGCAGCCCGCGGATGACGCTGGACCTCCTGCCCGATGAGGAACACCGGTTTTTCCTTCTTCTTTATCAATGCCGCCAGTTGGGCCACCTGCGCGGCCAACGCGCCATCCAACGCGCCCCGCGCGCCGGAAAGTTCCGCGCCCAACCGCTGTTCAAAATCGGCAGTGACCGCCGCGCCGCTGGGTATGCCTCCGTTAGCCTTGAGGACGGCCACCAGATCGCCCATAAGCGCCACGGTGAATTCATACAGGTCTGCAAACCCGTAAGTGAGCTTCATCCGGGGGGTCGGCAGGAAGAACGCCTCCTTGCTGTAGGCAAGGGCCACTTCGGCGCCGTGCCCGTGGATTGCCTCGCGGATGTGATTGCTCACCACCGGGTTTTCGTTGCTGCCGTCGAGCCCGATAAACACAAAGAGATTCCCCTTCTTCAGTTCGTCGAAAGAAAGGGCCATGGGGAAATCGCCGTATTGCTCAAAAATGCCGGCGGCGGCTTCATGCCCGGCCATATTGGCCAGGTTATCGATGTTGCCGGATCCGAGGGCATCCCGGAAAAATTTCTGAAGCACATAGTTGTCTTCGTTGGTGGCGCGTTCGCTGCCGAGGCCGGCAAAGGCATTTTTCCCCGCCGCCCGGTACCCGTTCAGCTTTTCGGCTATGTACGCCAGCGCCGTATCCCAATCGGTGGTCTCAAAACCGTGGCCGCGGCGTATCATCGGCGCGGTGAGGCGGTCGCCCTGCTGGACGAACTCGTAACCGAAACGGCCGCGCGCGCAGAGGTTCCCCTTGTTGTTCCCCAGCGCATTGTTGCTGGTGACACGCACGATCTTTCCGTTCTTCACGTTCACTTCAAAACTGCAGCCGACGCCGCAGTGCGGGCACACGGTTTTGGTACGCACCATCTCCCATGAGCGGCCCGAGAAATACATGCCGCTGGAAAGCGCCCCCACCGGGCATACGGAAATGCACTGGCCGCAGAAATCGCAATCCAGCGGCTTGCCGTCTTTTGTGTTGATCTTGGCGGAATACCCGTTGCCGTCGATTCGGTAGGCATCGATCCCCTGCACTTCGTTGCAGATGCGGACACACCGCTCGCACATCACGCAGAGGTTCTGGTTGTAGCGGATAAGGCCCCAATCGACCACCGGCTTTTTCTCGTGGGCAGCGGTGGCCCAGTCGTGCTTCTGGATGCCCAGCTGCCACGTGAGATTCTGCAACGTGCATTCACCGGAGCGTTCGCAGACCGGGCAGTCGAGCGGATGGTTGACCAGTATGAACTGGATCATGTTCCTCCGGAATTCCTTCAGATGTTCGCTGTCGGTGGTGACAGACATGCCGTCGGCCGCGGGCGTGTTGCAGCTCATCACCGGGCCGTCCACCCCCGCCACTTCCACCGAACAAACGCGGCAGGAGCCGATGGGATGGGTTTTCTCAAGGTAGCAGAGCGTCGGTATCTTTTTGCCGACGCGGCGCGCTGCCTGCAAAATCGTGGTACCCGTACCGACTTCGACGGTTTGACCGTCGATGGTCAGCGTGACGGTGGTTTTGGTTTCAGTGGTAACGTGGCTCATTTGGCCGATCCCTCCGGTACGCAGGCCATACCAACCACATAACAGCGCATGCAACGGCTTGCTTCATCAACGGCCGCTTCCAGCGAATAGCCCAGTTCGACCTCCTTGAAGGAGCCGATCTTGTCCTGCCGGTCGCAGATCGGCATCTCCTGCCGCGGCCAGCCGCCGGGAACCGGTATTTTCTCGTTCTTGTCATACACGCCGATAGTGGCGATGATTTTTTCCATCCGCTGTTCGTCGCTGATGCCAACCGGTTCGCCCCGCATGTACTGGCCCATGCACTGGGCGGCGCGCCGGGCGTGGCCGACAGCGGTCACCAGATTTAGCGGCCCCGAAACCACGTCGCCGCCGGCGAAAATGTCCGGCACGTCGGTCTGGAACGTATCTTCGTTGGTGACGATGGTTTTCCACTTGGTGGTTTTCACGTTCGGCACTTCCTTCAGGAAGAAAATATCGCAGTCCTGCCCGATGGCGGAGATGATCATATCCCCCTCAACCACATGCTCGGAACCCGGCACCGGCACCGGCTTGCGGCGGCCCGACTCATCCGGCGGTCCCATTTCCATCTTTTGGCATTCAAGGCCGATCACCTTGCCGCTGGCATCCGCCACCAGCTTGGTCGGGGCCAGCATGAAATTGTATTTCACCCCTTCGTCCTCCGACTCGTGCACTTCGTGCGGGTCGGCCGGCAACTCCTTTTTGGTGCGGCGGTACACGATGTTCACGTCGTCGCAGCCAAGGCGTATCCAGCTCCGCACACAGTCCATCGCCGTGTTGCCGCCGCCAACGACCAGCACCTTTTTAGGCTTGGCCAGCACCGGAACCTTGATCGCCGGGTTCGGAACGGCATCCTTGGTGGTGAAATCAGTGATCTCTTTGAGAGCGGCGATACCACCGTACACCCCTTGATAGTTCTTGTCTTCGCCTTCCACGCCCATCGATTTGGAAAGGTCGCCGCCGGTGGCCACAAAAAACGATTTGTATCCCTTGGCGCGGAGAGTGGCGAATGTCTCATCTTTGCCGAAATGGACGTTGTATTTGATCTCGCCGCCGAGGTCTTCTATATACTTAACCTCGCGCATCATGACATCTTTCGGGATGCGGTAATGCGGAATGCCGGTCCACGCCGCGCCGCCGGGCGTGGGTAACTTTTCAAATATGGTGACGGGGAACCCCTGCAGAAGCAGGTAGTATGCGGCGGAAAGCCCCGCTGGCCCCGCGCCGATCACCGCCGCCTTTTCAGGCCGGGTGTGCCGGCTGGGGTTGCCCGGTTTCTCAACCACATGCAGGTCTTCATAGTCCCAGGCGAAACGCTTGAGCTTGCAGATCGCCAGCGAACGCTCAACGTTTTCGCGGCGGCAGTTGTTTTCACACGGATGGAAGCAGGCACGGCCCAGCGAGCAGGCCATCGGGCTTGCCTGGCGGATGGTGGCCAGCGAGCCGGCGAAATCCCCTTCCTTGATCTGTTCTATATATAGAGGAATATCCATGCCGGTCGGACAGGCCGCCGTGCACGGAGCCGTGGTTTTGTTGGGATAAAAATAGCCCGGCCCCTTCTTTTTGCCCAGCACATAATCCTGGTATTCCTTGCGGAAATGTTTGAAGGAATCGACGATCGGCCCCGGCCCAAGCTGGCCGATACCGCACTTGGAATTGCGCGAAATGGTATCGCACAATCCTTCAAGCTGGGTGAGATCCCGCTCCGTCCCCTGGCCGGCGACGATGCGGGCAAATATGTCTTCCATGACCTTCGTGCCGACCCGGCAGGGGAAGCACTTGGCGCAGGAGCTTTTCTGGAGGGCTTTGACATAATTGGCGGCCATCTCCACGATATCGAACGGCTCGTCGAGCACGACAATGCCGCCCCAGCCCATGAACGCGGTCATTTTCCGCGCGCCATCGTATGTTTCGGGTAATTTTACCTTAACGTCATCCCACGCGTCCCGCGCTTTTCCGCGGTTATCGACGATAACATCAAGCCAAGAACTGAAAAGTACCTTCATTCACTCGCCCCAATTATGGAGGAAACGGCGAAAGTATGGTGAAATAGCAGAACCGGCGGTTCGGCGTGTAACAACGCCACAGAAACTATAAGGCCCGGCACGGTGCTTTCCCACATGACGCGATGTCCTCTCCTGCATCTTACAGTTTAAAAACTGTCCCCCTGCATTGCGCCCCTTCCCAAGGACGCCCGACTTTTATAGACGATGCCATCGCAGAAATCAAGCGCGAAGCAAAAAAAATATTGATTAAATTTTCCCTCGCCTGAAACATGGCCGCGGGGGCGGGAAATCCCCAGGTTCCGCGCGCTCCATCATCATTTTACAAATCCCCCGCCAATCTGCGATAAACCCCGACATCCTTGATAATCCGGGCCGAGCGCATGAATGTGCGAATGAATTCTAACCCGCAACTCCCCCGGCGCCGAAAACCGGGATGCCTTACGGCAACATTTGGTATTGGTGAAAAATATGATAAAGTAGTTACCTAGATGAAATGTCCAAAATGTAACTTCTCAAGTTTTGAGTACCTCAACACTTGCAAAAAGTGCGGTCTCGACCTGTCGGTCCACAAAACCGAGCTGGGGATCGATTTTCCCCAGTACAGTTCTGTCGGCCTCATGGTGGCGTTGCGCCACGAAGCTTCGCCGCAGGCGGCAATGGCTGAATCGGCCACTATGGTGGAAGAACCCCTTGATGCCGGACAACTGTCGGAAACGTCGTCAACCGATCAGCTCTCCGGCACTGCGGGCTTTGAGGCGGCCATCGCCTCGGATACCGACTTCACCAACATCGGGGGCGGGGTTGACCTGGGAGAGCACGATGATCTGGACTTGAGCAGTTTGGGGGAATCGGCGGATGAAACAGCATCCATCTCACTGCCGCCCGTTGAAGAAGAAGAAATAAAACTGGGAACCGATGTCGCCGTCGAACCGGCGAAGCAGGAAGCGGCCCCCGCGGCAAAACCAGGCGGCGGCGATCTTGAATTGGGCGGGATCGATTTCGATCTTGGCTCGCTCGATGAATCCCCCGCACCGGTGAATGCCGCCGCTACGCCCGACCTGGGCGAGGTGGAAGAAGCCGTCGCCCCGCCCGCAAAAGAAGAAGAAGTCGCCATCGAACTGGGCGATCTGGACCTTGGCATATCCGAAGGCGCCGAATCCGCGCCCCCTCCGGCCAAAGAGGCAGCGGATATCGAATTGGGAGATATTGAAATTACCCCGGAAGAAAAGCCGGCAACCCCGCAGAAGGCCGCATCCGCCGGCGATTTCAGCATGGACGGCCTCGACATCGACATAAACCTGGACGATATTGATTTGTCCTCCGAAGACAAATCTGAAAAAAAAGAAACGCCAAAAAAAGAAAAGAAAAAAGACGACTTCGATATTGATATCGATTTGAGCGATCTGAAGCTTGATTAATCCCCCCAACGGCGTCGCCTCGGGCGCCCACACGTTCGAGAAAATGCCTGATAACCCGGCCGCGGGAAACCATGCCGTGGCCTATGCCGGTCTTTTTGTCCGGCTTTCCTCATTCGTGGTCGATAACCTGATATGCTTTTTTGCCGCGCGCCTCACCCAGTGGGGAGCTTCGGAAACGTACCGGGTTTTGCACGGTTTCAGGTTGGATGGAGATACCCGCTTCTTGCTGGCAACGATCCTCTTCTACTTGCTGTTTTTTACCGTCTATTTCGTCTACTTCCTTACGCATGGCGGCCAAACCCCCGGCAAGCGGATTCTGGGCATCAAAGTGGTGGCCCTTGATGGCGGGGAGGTTGATGGTTTCCGTGCTTTATTAAGAACAATGGGTTACGCCTTTTCATGCTTCCTCTTCGGGCTGGGCTATCTCTGGGCCGGGGTGGACCGCTACCGCCAATCATGGCACGATAAAATTGCCGGCACGGTAGTGCTGGAAATTTGAGCCTTTCCTTCCTATAATACCCCCCTTACCCCGCCCCCCGTGGAGCGGGCGGTGTTTTTACGGCTAAGAAAAAATAATGGGCTATGTGAAATCTTATTAAGGAGTGACAATGAAAAAGAACTATCTGCTTTCGCCCGGTCCGACGCCGGTTCCCGAAAGAATCCTGCTGGCGATGGCCCAGCCGATCATCCACCACCGTACGCCGCAGTTCAGCGCGGTGTTCGGCGCGGCGGCGGACAAGCTCAAAGGGCTGTTCCACACCAAACAGGATGTCATCATCCTTTCCTCGTCCGGCACCGGCGCGATGGAAAGCGCTGTCGTCAACTGCTTCAACAAGGGCGAGAAGGTCATCTCGGTCAACGGCGGCAAGTTCGGTGAGCGCTGGACGAAAATCGCGCAGGCGTTCGACCTGGTTGTGGATGAAGTGAAAATAGAGTGGGGCAACGCCGTTGACCCGCAGGACATCAAGAAGCGCCTTGATGCCGACAAGGACATCAAGGGGATTCTGATACAGGCCACCGAAAGCTCCACAACCGTGAAAATGCCGATCAGGGAACTGGCCGCGATCACCAAAGAGCGCGACGTGCTTCTCGTGGTGGACGGCATCACCGGCGTCGGCGTGTTCGACATCCCGATGGACGACTGGGGCGTGGACATCCTCATCTGCGGCAGCCAAAAGGCGATGATGATGCCGCCGGGCCTCGGCTTTATCGCCCTCAGCGACAAGGCGTGGGCCAAAGCCGACAAGGTGAAGAACAGCAAGTTCTACTTCGACCTCAAGAAGGAACGCAAGAACCTGAAAGACAAAACTACCGCCTACACCCCGGCGGTTTCGCTGGTGAACGGCCTGCTGGAAGCCCTCACCATGATGGAAGAGGAAACCTACCCCAAGATCTTCGCGCGGCACGAGCTGCTGGCGAAGGGTGTGCGCGCCGGAACCGATGCGCTGGGGCTGAAGATGGTTACCAAATCCCCCACCGAGGCGATGACCGGCGTTTACCTGCCCGAAGCGGTCAACGGCAAGAAATTCGTCAAGGCGCTGCGCGACAACTTCGGCGTCACCTTCGCCGGCGGGCAGGACCAGTGGGAAGGCAAGATCATCCGCATCGCGCACCTCGGCTACTTTGGCGAGTTCGATATGGTGATCGCACTTTCCTCCATTGAAATGGCGCTGCACAAATTCGGCCACAAGGTCGATTTCGGCTCCGGCGTCGGCGCGGCGGAAGCGGTGCTGCATGATGGCTTCGAGGTGAAATGATGGCCGGCAAATACAAAGTCCTCGTCAGCGACGAACTTTCCGATAACGGCATCGAGATACTGAAAAAAAGCGCCGCCATCGACGTCACGGTGAAGACCGGCATGAAGAAGGAAGAGTTGCTTGGGGTGATCGCGCAATATCACGGCCTTGTCATCCGCTCCGCCACCAAGGTGACGGCGGACGTCATTGCCGCCGCCACCAACCTCAAAGTGGTCGGCCGCGCCGGTGCGGGCGTTGATAACGTCGATATCCCCGCCGCCAGCAAACGCGGCATCGCGGTGGAAAACACCCCGGGCGGCAACACCGTCACCACCGGCGAACACGCCGTTGCGCTGATGTGTGCGCTGGCCCGCAATATTCCGCAGGGAACCGCCGGCATCAAGGCCGGAAAGTGGGACCGCAAGCTGATTGGCACCGAGCTGATGGGCAAAACCCTCGGTATCGTCGGCATCGGCCGCGTCGGCTCCATCGTCACCCGCCGGGCGCAGGGCTTCCAGATGCAGGTGGTCGCCTTCGACCCGTTCATCTCCAAAGATAAAGCCGCCGAGTTGGGCGTTGAGCTGGTTTCGCTGGACGAAGTCTATAAGCGGGCCGATTTCATTTCCATCCACTCGCCGCTTACCCCGGAGACCAAACACATGGTCGGGGCCAAACAGTTCGCCATGATGAAGAAAGGGGTGCGCATCATCAACGCGGCGCGCGGCGGCATCATAGACGAAGCCGCCCTGGCCGAGGCGATCAAGAGCGGCCACGTGGCCGGCGCCGCGCTGGACGTGTTCGAACAGGAGCCGCCCGCCGCCGATAATCCGCTGCTGGCGCTGCCGCAGGTGATCTGCACCCCGCACCTGGGGGCCAGCACCAACGAGGCGCAGGAAAACGTCGCCGTCGCCATCGCCGAACAGCTGGTCACCTTCTTCGAGCAGGGGATCATCATGAACGCGGTGAACGTGCCGGATGTCGACCCCGAAGTGCTCAAGAAGATCAAGCCGTACCTCTCTCTCTCGGAAAAGATGGGGCGCTTCATCGCCCAGATCAGCGGGCAGGGGATCAAGGAGATCGAAATCGCCTCCAGCGGCGAGATCGCCGATGTCGACATGAAACCGCTGGCCACCAGCGCCCTCAAAGGCTTCCTTGGGGCCATAGGGCTGGAAGTGAACTACGTCAACGCGCCGTTTCTGGCCAAGGAGCGCGGCATCGATGTGAAAACCACCATCAGCAAAAAGGTGCACGACTACGCGGGCCTGCTGACTCTGCGGGTGGTGACCGACGGCGGCGAACAGACCGTGGCCGGCACCATTTTCGGCAAGAACGAGCCACGCATCGTGAACATCAACGATATCCGGATCGACGCCATTCCCGAAGGGACCCTCATCATGTTCACCAACACCGACAAACCGGGCGTCATTGGCGCGGTGGGCACCTATTTGGGCAAGAACAAGATCAACATCGGCCAGTTCAACCTCGGCCGCACCGCGCCGCTGAAAGAGGCGATCAGCCTTATCAGCGTCGACTCCGAGGTCTCCAAAGAAGTGATCGACGGCCTGGTGAAGATCGAAAACGTGCTGAAAGCCTGGGTCATCAAACTTTGAAGCTGAACCCGACCGCAATACCGCAGGGAACCCGGACGTTCCTCTTCGAGGAGGCGGCCCAACGCCGCGCCCTGGAGAAAGCCGTCCACGGCATCCTGCGGGGACGCGGATTCGAGGAGATCGACACTCCGTTGCTCGATTACTATGAATCCGCCGCGGTCGGCCTTTCGGAAGACGAGCGCAACCGGATCATCCGCTTCAGCGAGGCGGAATCCGGCCGCCCCATCGCTCTGCGCAACGACATCACCATGCAGATCGCCCGCTCCGCAGCCACCCACCTCGAGGGACGGCCCCTGCCCATGCGCCTGTTTTACAGCGGCCCGGTCTTCCGCCACGCGCGGAAGGGCAAAGGTGAACAGTATGTGATCCACCAGGCGGGGCTGGAGATCGTCGGCCACGCGGGGCCGGAAGCCGATATCGAGATCATCCTGAGCGTGAAGGCCGCGCTGGAAAAATCTTTTTCCTGCGGCTATGCCCTTTCGCTGGGACACGCGGGGATCATCAATTCTTTCCTGCGGCCCGTGCCCGCCGCGCACCTCGACGCAATCAAAACCGCGCTGTCGAAGAAAGACCGGCATGGCCTCAACGCCGAACTTGAAGCGGCGAACGTGCGCGGGAAGCAGGCTGAACGGATTATCGCGCTCATCCGGCTGTTCGGCGGCAAAGAAGTTATCGCCGCCGCGCGAGCCATCGCCGCGGGGGACGCCGATGCCCTGGCCGCGCTGGACAATCTTTCCGCCATCTACGAAGCGCTGGCCACCAACGGCTTTGGGCAAAAGCTCTCTATCGATCTGGGGGAGATGCGCGGATTCGGCTATTACACCGGCGTCATCATGGAACTTTTCTCCGCCACCGGCGCGCCGATAGGAAACGGCGGCCGCTACGACAACCTGGTCAAACGCTTCGGGCCCGATCTTCCCGCTGTTGGTTTCGCCTTTGATATCGATACGATGGTGGATACCGTGATGCGCAACGGCAGGAGCGCGCTCTGGAAAGGGGCCGATTACCTGCTGCTCGACGCCGGGAACAACGCCGCCGCCGACGCGTTGCGCGAAAAAGGTTTTTCCGTCGTCGTACCGCTGGCAAGCCTTGGCCTCAAAGATGGACTGACCTTCGCCCAAAAATTGAACATTGCCGAAATCCTCGTTCCGGCGGCCGGAAACGGGTATAAAATCATCGTGGCCGCCACTGGGGTGGAAGCCGGCAAGCTGGATATCTGATTTTTTCCGGCAAACGTCACGCATTCAAGGAGAACAACGTGCCAGTTACGGTTTTGGTTGGTATGCAGTGGGGCGACGAGGGCAAAGGCAAGATCGTCGACCTGATTTGCGATAAAAGCGATATCGTCGCCCGCTACCAGGGAGGCGCCAACGCCGGGCACACCGTGGTGGTCAACGGCAAAAAATTTGTGCTGCACCTCATCCCGTCGGGCATTCTCCGCCCCGGAAAAGCCTGCATCATCGGCTCCGGCGTGGTGGTGGATCCCGAATCGCTTTTCCTCGAGATCGAACAGCTCAAAGCCGGCAATATTGAGGTGGGCGGGCGGCTGGTCATTTCGCCGCGCGCGCATTGCATTCTGCCGGTGCATAAGGTCATGGACAAGGCCAACGAAAACAGCAAAGGCCAAACCAAGATCGGCACCACCGGCAAGGGGATCGGCCCCACTTACGCCGACAAAACCAAGCGGATCGGCATCCCGATGTTCTACCTGAACGACGAAAAGAAGCTTAAGCACGCCATCGGACAGCTGATCGACATGAAGAACTGCCTCTTCGAGAACTACTACCACAGCGAAAAACTGAACGCCCAAAAAGTATTTGAAGACGCGCGCGCGCTCGGCCCCAGGCTTGCCCCCTATATCGGCGATACGCGCAAACTGCTGCACGACGGCCTCACCACCGGCAAGAACATCCTGTGCGAAGGGGCGCAGGGAACGATGCTCGATCTCGATCACGGCACCTATCCCTTCGTCACCTCCAGCTATACCGCGTCGGGCGGGGCCTGTGTGGGCCTCGGCATCGCCCCCAACAAGATCGACAAGGTCATTGGCGTGATAAAGGCATACACAACCCGTGTGGGTGAAGGGCCGTTTCCCACCGAACTCAAGAATGAGGTCGGCTCGCAGATACAGGACGAGGGGAACGAATTCGGCGCCACTACCGGCCGCCCCCGCCGCTGCGGCTGGTTCGACGGCGTGGTGGCGCGCTACGCCACCGAAATAAACGGCGTCAACGAAATAGCGCTCACCAAAATGGACGTGTTGGACAAGATGAAATCGCTCCACGTCTGCACCGCCTACAAAGTGGACGGCAAAACGGTTGAGCGGATCACTGACGACGTTTCCATTTTGGAACGGGCCGCGCCGGTCTACCGCGAATTTGAAGGCTGGCAGGCACAAACCGCCGGCATCACCGATTACGCAAAACTGCCGGACAAGGCGAAGCGCTACATCGATTTCCTCGAGAAGCAGTCAGAAGCGCCGATTACCATTGTTTCTACCGGGCAGGGGAGGGAAGCGACCATCGTGAAGGGAAAGTGACGCCGATGGAAAATCCCGTTCGCGTTCCCCGCTTCGCCGATTCGCACGCCCACCTCAACAATCCCGATTTCGCCGCCGATGTCCACGAAGTGGCGGCGCGGCTGAAAGACCACCTCATACTCAATGTCGCCTATGACATCCCTTCCGCCCGCGGCGCGCTGGAACTGGCGGAACGGTATCCCAACATGTATGCCGCCGCCGGCGTGCATCCCAACGAGGTTTCAAAGATAACCGAAGCCGATTACGAAACAATCGCCGCGTTGGCTTGGCACGAACGGGTGGTCGCCATCGGCGAAACCGGCCTGGACTATTTCCGCCACCATAGCGGAGCGGATGAACAGAAAGCCGCACTCCGCCGCCATTTGAAAATCGCGCGTGAGGTAAAAAAACCGGTCATCATCCACTGCCGCGACGCTTTCGCCGATATTTTGCCCATTCTCGCGGAAGAATTCGATCCCGCCTGCGGCGGCGTAATGCACTGCTTTTCCGAAGGGGCGCCGGAAGCGGCGCAATCCGTAAAACTGGGGATGTACGTGTCATTCGCCGGCAACGTCACGTACCCCAAAGCGCAAAAACTGCGCGACGCCGCGAAAGTGGTGCCAGCCGAAAAACTGCTGATAGAAACCGACTGCCCCTACCTAGCGCCGCAGCCGGCGCGGGGCAAGCGCAACGATCCCGGCTACCTCGTCGAAACCGCCAAGGTTATCGCCAACGTGCGCGGCATCACGCTGGAAGATTTGGCGCGGCTGACGCTGAACAACTTTCAAAAACTCTTCCTCGGCCAAAAACCCGCAAAGGCCGAGATCGTCTACCAGATCCGCAATTCGCTTTACGTAAACATCACGCGCGATTGCAGCAACCTGTGTGATTTCTGCCCCCGGCTCGACAACCCCACCGTGCAGGGACACTACCTCGGCATCAGCCGTGATCCTTCCGCAGCCGAGATCATTGCCGCCATCGGCGCCCAGCGGCCCTATGAAGTGGTGCTTTGCGGCTTTGGCGAACCGACCATGAGGCTGGATGTCATCAAAGACGTCGCTTCGGAGATGAAAAAACGCGGCCTCAAGGTCCGGCTCAACACCAACGGGCAGGGGAGCCTGATCAACAAACGCGACATCGTGCCGGAGCTGGCGGGGCTGATCGACACGGTCTCCATCTCACTCAACGCGCCGGACCGTGAAACGTACAACCGCATCTGCCATCCTAACGACACGCAAAATGCTTTCCCCGCGCTGCTCGCCTTCACCGAACGCTGCCGCGATCTGCTTCCCGAAACGGTGGTCAGCGCCGTAGGCCCGGTTGAGGGGGTCGATATGAACGCGGTACGGCAGTTGGCCGAAGAAACGCTCCGCGTGAAGTTCCGCCTCCGGCACCTTGACCAGGTGGGGTGACACCCGCAATGAAATTCCTGATAATCGCCGGGGAGGATAGCGGCGAGATCTACGGCGCGCGCCTGATGCGCGAGCTCAAAATGATCATGCCGGATGCCGAGTTCCACGGCGTCGGCGGCGACCGGATGGCCGTCGAAGGGTTGCACATCATCCAGCACTGCCGCGATATGGCCAGTATCGGCCTGGTGCAGATGCTGGAGAAGATCGGTTTTTTCCTAAGCGTTTTCATTGATATCCGCGCACGGGTGAAACGGCGGGAATACGACGCCATCATCCTCATCGATTACCCCGATTTCAATCTGCGCGTCGCCCGCGCCGGGCACAAAGCGGGGGTGCCGGTGTTTTATTACGTCTGCCCGCAATTCTGGGCGTGGCGGCAGTACCGCATCAAGGCGGTGCAAAAGTGGGTTGACACCATGATGGTCATCCTCCCCTTCGAAGAAGCGTTTTACAAAAAACGCGGCATA
>JAKAGL010000189.1 GCA_021815535.1 bacterium | reverse complement strand
ACATCAAGCGTTTCAAGAAGCATATCCGGCTCGGCGCTCTGAATGGTTATCACATCGCCGCCGATGCCGGATTTTAATTCATCAGGCGTGCCAGAAGCAATGATTTCGCCTTCATACATAATGGCCAAACGGTCGCACTTGTCTCCCTCTTCCCCCATGTGGGTGGTAACCAGTACGGTCATGCCGTTTTTCTTTTTGAGCGCGCCGATGGTCTCCCAAAATTCGCGGCGCGCCGCCGGGTCGAGCCCTGTGGACGGCTCGTCAAGAATGAGCAGTTGGGGGCTATGGATCAACCCTTTGGCAAGCTCCACCCTGCGCCGGTAACCGCCCGAAAGATGCTGAACCGATTCATCCCGCCGCGGGGTAAGCCCAAAGCGGTCCATCATCTCATCCACCCGTTTTTTCAGGATTGCTCCGGAGAGACCATAAAGATTTCCCTGGCTTGAAAGGTTTTCCTGCACCGTCAACATTTTGTCCAGGCTTGGGTATTGAAACACGATCCCCATTTTCTTGCGGGCTTCATCCACATTCTTCACCACATCGCATCCGAAAATGAACGCAGTCCCTTCGGATGGCTCGATGAGAGTGGAAAGAATTTTAAAAAGCGTCGTTTTGCCGGAACCGTTCGGCCCCAGAAAGCCAAAGACCTCTCCTGGCTCTACTGAAAAATCTATGCCCTTAAGGGCCATTCCCGGTTTTGCATTGCTACGCGCGGGATAGGTGTGACGCAGGGAACGGGTTTCTACCGCCTTCATGGTGCACTCTCCGGTCTTCATTTACAATTTCGGTAAATTCTGGGCCACTGCGTGGCCGAAAGATTGGATTTTAACATTATTCACAGGGATTGGGACACCTTTTCGAATAAATGGGTGTCATTCCCGCGCAGGCGGGAATCCAGTATTTTTCAATCAAGGTTTCTGAGAGCTAGCGGCCCTTCAAGACATGCCAGATTAAATCCTTTATTGAAATAGATGCTTCATTTTCAATTACCAAGGAACATTGTTGGACTTAAGAAACTCCCGCGCTTTTTGATCGCCAAGCCCAGCCGCACTTTTCATATCACCTATTGCCCCATTGTGATTCCCAAGTCTTTCATTAATACTCCCTCGCCAAAAGTAGGCTGTCGGCTTGTTGGGGTTCAATTCAATTGCTTTATTAAAATCTTTGATTGCCTTTTCGTTTTCGTGTTCACTAATGTAAACAATACCGCGGTAAGTATAAGCATCTGCCGATTTTGGATCGAGTTCTACCGCCTTGTCACAATCTTTACCGGCTTGTTTATAATTCCCAAGGTTGAGGCGTGCAAACCCTCGGTACGCGAAGGCCTCTGCCAGCTTCGGATTAAGTTCAATTGCTTTGTTGCAATCCGCAATAGCTTGTTCATTGTCACCAAGTGTGGCGCGTATTTCTGCACGGTTGGCAAAAGCTATGGCGTAGTTAGGATCAATCTCTATAGCTTTACTATAATCTTTGATTGCCCGCTTATATTCACCAAGGCCTACATATGCGTAACCACGATTGTTGTACGAATATACATCTTTTGAGTTTAACTCTATCGCCATATTGTAATCTTCAATCGCCTCACGGTAATCGCCAAGTTTAGAGTAAACGTCACCGCGGCTACCATAGGCAAATGCATATTTCGGGTCAACTTCTATCGCTTTACTGAAATCCCCAATTGCCCGTTTATTATCGTTAAGAAGGGCGTAAGTGCCCCCGCGATTGCCATAGGCCATTGCGTACTTCGGATTTAGCTGTATGGCTTTGCTGAAATCCTCGATCGCCCGATGGTAATTGCCGAGGTTGGCAGATGCAAATCCACGGTTGAAGTAGGCTAATGCGAATTTCGGGTCTAATTCTACCGTTTTGTTGTAATCTTCGATTGCCAGATCATAATCACCAAGCTTGCAATAGGTATTCCCCCGGTTATTATGCGCCAATACGGATTTCGGGTTTAATTCTATCGCCTTGCTGTAATTCTCAATTGCCTTACGAAAATCGCCAAGACCGTCATAAGCGAGTCCCTGGTTGTAATATGCAGGCGCAAATTTCGGATTAAGCTTTATCGCCTTGCTGGAATCCTCTATTGCTCGTTTATAGTCGCCAAGTTCGCCGTAAGCCTTCCCGCGATTGTAATAGGTGAAACAATCTTTGGGATCAAACTCTATCGCCTTACTGTAATCCTCTATTGCTCGCTTATGGTCGCCAAGTTCGCCGTAAGCATTCCCGCGGTTGTTATAGGCTAACGCGTATTTCGGGTTTAATTCTATCGCTTTATCGTAATCCTCTATCGCTCGTTTAAAATCGGCAAGATCGACATAAATATTACCGCGCCTATAAAAAGCTGTCGAATATTCGGAATTTAATTCTATTGCTTTGGAATATGCTGCCAATGCTTCTTTGTACAGCTTCGCGCCAGCAAGCGCGCGCCCTTTATCAAACCAATCGGTCGCGCTTAGTTGTCGATCTGTTTCAACATATTTATCTTCTTGCTTGGACAAGGTCTGTATTTGCGCATAACTTCGGGGAACAGCAAACGAAAGCGTGGTGACAAGAACGGATGCAAAAATCAATACCCGAAACGCATTTCTATTTACCATCGGTATTAATTCTAGCACAAACAGAAATCTGGATTCCCGCCTTCGCGGGAATGACAGCAAATAATGGTCTAGGCGGCGCGGCGGTTCTTGATCAACGTGGCGGCGACGTAAAGAACGAACGCGATGCCCCCCAATACTGACAGCAAAGTGCCGATACCCATCAGCGACATGCTGGCGAGGACAACCGGATTATCCGTCCAGGCGGTGCCGGGGGTTTTGCGCGGCGCGCCGAAAAGGCCGGAAACAAAGAGGCCGGAGATGAACAAGATCATCCCCACACCATAGATGTACGGCTGAACTTTCGCAAGCCGGGGAAACACCACGCTCAGGCCGTCTTTGGTGAGCATGTGCCATGCAAAGCCCATCAACGCCAGCGTGAGTGCCGTTACCGCGCCGTGATAATGCGCCGGCACGCGGGTGTCGTTGTCAAAACCGCCATAGGCGATGAAGATGCCGTATAAGTAGATGGTTATGGAGAAGAAAAGTGCCACGGTGGTCGGCTTGCTGAAATCGCGTTTCACCTGACGGAGGATATTGGCGATGTGCATGAAGAGCGGAATGCCCAAGCCGATGCCGTAAATAATCTCAGCGCCTACACGCATCGGGTGGTCCATCGGGTCCATGAAGAATAAAAGCGAGAACAGCATTACGGATGAGACGATGAACACCTTGTTGGCGATCTTCAGGACGGGCCAGAATTTCAGTTCGCCGCCGGTGGTGAGGCGGGCCAGTGCGTACCAGACGGCCGCCAGCATCGAGCCGTTGAGGAACTGCTGGATGTGGCCGGGCGTCCAGAAAAGCCGCTCATAATACATCTGTTGCTGATAGTCGTTGATATCCGGCCCCAGCTTGACGAGGCTCACCGTCACCGCCGCCGCCAGCACAATGCCTATCATCACCCCCGCGCCGATGGCGTTGAGCACCATGTCGTCGCTGGCAAGGTTCGCCACGGCCTCTTTGGCGAAGCGGAAGACGTTCAGTGAAAATCCGGTGAAAAACAGCGCCAAACCGGCAAAAAACACCGGATTAACCAGCGCCGGGACGTAGTTGTTCAGCACTGCGTCGCCGCCGCCGAACAGGGCGGCGGACGCCACCAGCGCGGTGCCGAGGGCGGCCAGCCAGAGTGCCGGTTTCAGCCCTTCGGTCTTCATGTGATAGCACCATACCACCATTGTGGAGAGGAGAAGCCAAAACAGGATGGCGAGATTCACATGCCCCACCAGCGCGTGCTGAAAATAGTTTTGCGGAAAATATTTTTCGGCGAACGGCGCGCGCGCCATGCCGATGAGGAAGGCAAACCCCCCGCCCAAACCAAGTGAAACGATGGACAACATGAACCACTTGCCGTAATAGGAATTTCTCATGATGCCCCCTTTACAGGTTTACCGCGTCGGCTATCATCGCGCCGAACACCACAACCAGATATATGTTTGAAAAATGGAAAATCGCCATGTCCTTGTCCCGGTCCGAAAAAAAGAAACGCGCCGTCAAGACCGTATAGACCAGCGTCATCAACATCGCTATGAGGAGATACCACTTTCCCGCCATGCCCGTCTGGTACGGCAGGGTCATCATCGGCAGGTGCATCGCCTGGTATGCCATGATGCGCCGCTTGGTCTTCGCCACTCCCATTGCCACCGGGTGGTTCGGCACGCCGGCACGGGCGTAATCCTCGCGGTATTTCAGCGCAAGCGACCAAAAGTGCGGCTGCTGCCAAATCACGATAATGAGAAAAAGCACCACGGCATGAACATCAATGCTGCCGTGGGCCGCCGCGTAGCCTATGAGCGGCGGCATAGCCCCGGCGATGCCGCCGATATGGGTGGCAAACGGCGTGTGCCGCTTTAGATAGAGCGAGTACAGTATCACGTAAATAAAGACCGCTATGCCGGTCAACAGTGCGACTTGCGGGCCTATGGCGATCTTCATGATGATCAACGATACCAGTACCAGCCCGGTGCCAATAAAATAGGCGGCGCTGGCAGAAACGGCTCCCGAGGGGAGCGACCGCCCCTGAGTCCGGCTCATGACCGAATCAATATCGCGGTCGATAAAGTTATTGAGCACCGCCGCGCCGGCCGTGGAGAACCCAAGCCCCAACAGGGTCCAGAACGCGATCCTTGTCTGAAGAACGCCGTGCCCGCCCAGATAGAGACCGGTGATGCCGGATACGATGACCAATGCAACGATCCCCGGCTTTGGCAGGATCATCAATCCATTAAAGAGCTTTTTATCCAACCAAACCCCCGCGTGGGCCATGAGGCATCAGTGTTCCGCCATCCGCACCCCAATCATGCCGGGGGCGCCAAGCCATGCGGTCCAGCCCAACAAAGCAAAACCGGCCGCGCCGTGCATGACCAAGAGGGGAAGGAACATGACCGTTTGCACGATGCCGATGCCGATGGACACTTGCAACACAACCAGCCCAAAGGTTATCCCCGCCCGGCGGGCAGGAAGGCCCGCCTTGAGGGTTGCGATGAGTTTCCAGAGGGTCAGGCCGAAAATGACGTATGCAATGAGGCGGTGAAAATAATGCAGCAACACCTCAAACGAAAAATCGGGCGGAAGAATACTCCCCTGGCAAAGCGGCCAATCGGCGCCGCATCCCATCGATGCGTGCGCGTAG
>JAKAGL010000188.1 GCA_021815535.1 bacterium | reverse complement strand
TGCGGGAAGATCGGATGGCGGAAAGGATCGCCGTGGCGGAGCATGTCGTGCAGCCCTGGAATGCGCGGCGCTGCGGTCGGGCCGGGGCGCGCGCAGTAGGTGGCGTCCTCGCCGAAGAAGCGCAGGGTCAGGGTGCGGCGCCGGCCTTGCGGCCCGGGCGCGCCGCCGCCATGGAGAACGCTCGGATGGAACAGCACGATGTCGCCAGGCTCGGTCGCCCAGCCGGCGATGTTCCATTGGCTGCGGTCGGCTTCGATGTCGGGCAGTCGCGGCAGGTCGAATTCGGCAAATTGCTGATAAAGGCCGGCCGGATGGAAGATGCCGACCAGGCGTTCAAGCAGGCGCTTAAAGTATCATCCAAAAATGCCGACATACACACCTCGGTCGGGGAAGCCTATCTTGCCGCCGGGCACGATGACAAAGCCGCCGAGGCCTTTCGCGGCTCGCTTACCATCACTGAAGATATCAACGTTTACAACCGCCTCGGCATTGCGTTGCGGCGGAAGAAGCGATTCAAGGAAGCCATCCAGGAATACCGCAAGGCCCTGGCCGTCGCCCCGAACGACGAAGTCCTTTATTACAACGTCGGCAAGGCACTGATGGAAGACGGCCAGCGCGAAGCGGCGATCATCGCTTTCAGGAAAGCATTGCAGATCGATCCCGAGTTCACCGAATGCCGCGAGATGCTCAATCAGATGGAAGTATACCGTTGACTTCGGCATAGCCGCCGCGGAAAGGTCGCATGGCAAAAAGAAGGAAGACCGAACTCGATATCGAAACAGGCGCCATACCGGCTCCGCCGCCGCCCGAAGCCGCACCCGCCATTTCACTCGAAGAGGAAATGGCCCAACAGGCCGCGCCGGAAAGGCAACCGGGCAAACCGGCAAACAAAATGATCATCATCACCGCAATCCTTGTTGCGGCAATCGTGCTGGCGATCATCATCACGGTGACCGTTGTTGAGAAAAAGAAACCCGCGGCCGCCGTAAAAAACAAAGCCAGCCACGGTGAAAAGGCCAAAGAAAAGGAAAAGAAAAAGGTTGAAGAGGTAAAATTTGAAAAGCTGAACAACCTCGTGCTGGAACCCTTTGTTATTCCCTACAAGAACAAAGGACAGGACGGGTTTATCCAGGTGGTGTTTGCCCTGCAGGTGAACGATCCCGACGTGATCGACGAGATCAACAGCAACCTGCCCCTCATCCGCAACTCGATCCTTTTCGCCATCAGCACCCATCCGCAGGCCGACCTCATTGATCCCGCAAAACGCGAAACGTTGATAAAAGACATTCGATACAACATCGACCGTTCGCTGCAGACCGGCCACGTCGACGCCCTTCTCCTGAACGGCATCAACGTCTATTGAGATTTCAGGGATACAGGGCGAGCTTCACCACTTCCGAATGGGAAAAGAGGCGCATGGGGGGGCCCCAGGTGCCGGTGCCGCAGGTGGTGTAGAACCATGTTCCGTCCTCCTTGTAGAGGCCGTAGGGATGCTTATAGTAGAGCGCGACTATCAGATCCAGCGGCGGTATCTGCCCCGCGTGGCTGTGCCCTGCCAGCATAAGCGCGGCTCCCGCCTTTTCCACGTGTTCATATTCCGTAGGGCGGTGTTTCAGCACCACCACCGGCTTGCCGCCCGGCTTGATCTCCTCTTTTAAAAAAGCGTCAAACCCGGCCATCACCCATGGATCTTCATCGTCCACGCCCAACAACTCGATCGCGCCGCCGATGAGGGCCTTCCGGTTGTCCAGCACCTTGATGCCCGCCGACGCCATCATGGCGTAAAAATTTTCAATGCCGGCGTAATGATCGTGGTTTCCCGCCACGGCATAAACCCCGTACTTCGCTTTCAGGTTCCGCAACGGCGGCACAAATTCCTTCAAGCCTTCGGTTGTGTCATCCATCACATCGCCGGTTATCACCATGACATCGGGATTCAGCGCGTTGGCGGCCTCCGCCACCCCCTCCAGCCATTTCACGCTGCCGAGGCGCCACAGATGCAGATCCGATATCTGCACAATGGTGAATCCGGCGGGCACCCCCTTGATGCCATCCACCCGCACCTCTTTTATGCGGGGCTGGCCGTGCGCATTCCATAGCGAATAACCGGTGGCGGCGGCGATCAACAGCAGGGTGATAAAAGTTATCATCCGGCTCTGTGCGGGAAGGGCGGTATCAAACCCCAGCTTCACCACAAGAAACGCGAATGCGATGGAGATAAACCCCATCCACACCCGCCCCACGTAAAGAACCTGGTACAGTTCGGGCCACTTGCGGTAAAACATCCCCGCGTAAAATGAAAGGCCGCCGATCACCAGCAGCCATTTCAGCAGCGACGCCTCACGCGGACCGAGAGCCAGTCCCTGAGCCAGACGAAGGTAGACAAACAGGTGCATGCCATACAGCACTGCGCTGGCAGTAACAAAGAAAAAGAAAAACCGTAAACCGCCCATGGCAAAATCTTAACCCGTTACCGGGCGGAATGCACTCTTTCGGCGGGCGGCTGGTTTACCGGGGGTCAGGCTGAATGATCAGAGCGCGCCGCGAAAGAGGACAAAGAGGGTTTTGAGAAGAATTTTCATGTCCAGCCAGAGCGACCAATGGTCGATGTATTGCAGGTCCATTTTCAGCCGGTCCTCAAAGCGGACGATGTCGTCGCGCCCCGATACCTGCCACAGGCCGGTGATCCCCTGCGGCATTGAAAGCTTGCGCAGTTGCGGCAGGGAGTAAAGGTCCACTTCTTCCCGCAAAGGCGGGCGGGGACCGACCAGGCTCATGTCGCCGATGAGGACATTGATGATCTGGGGAAGCTCGTCGATGCTCCATTTGCGGAGAAACCTGCCAACGCGGGTAACGCGGGGATCGTCCTTTATCTTCACGATCGGCCCGTGCAGGGTGTTACGCTGCGATACCAGCTCGAACTTCTCTTCGGCCCCCTCTTGCATCGTGCGGAGCTTATAGAAGACGAATTCCCGCCGGTTGCGGGTAAGCCGCACGGACTGGTAGATCACCGGGCCGGGCGAATCGAGTTTGATGGCGATACCGGCAATGGCGTAGACCACCGCCACCAGCGGCAACAGCATAAGCGATATGGCAATATCCAGCGCGCGCTTGGCGAAGCGCTGGGCCGGATTGTCCTGCACGGTGAAAAAGGTGACAAACTCCATGTCCCCCATACTGCCGATGCTGGATTTGGCGATCTCGAGATCGTACTTGTCCGGCACCATGTGTACGGTGACGCCGATATTTTCGCAGACACGCAGTATCTGCTTCAATTCCACGTATTTTCCCTCGTCCATCGCCACAAAAACGTCGTCCACCGGCGTTTTGCGCAATATTTTTTCCACATCCGCCAGCGAACCGAGCACCTTCATGCCCAGCAACTTTTCCTCATTCATCGGATTTTCGGTGATGATGCCGTCGATGACAAAACCCCAGTATTGGTGCTTCGTAAGCTCCACCAATGCGCGCAACGCCTTTTCGCCGTTGCCGATGATGGCGGCGCGGTAACGGTTGCGCCCCTTCATCCGCACGGCCCGCAGGCCGAACTGAACCACAAAACGGAGCGTCAGCATCAACAGGCCGCTGAACAGGATAAACAGGATGAAAAAGGTGCGGCGGTAATCCAGCTGGCTGGTGAAAAAAATGTATGTGGCTATCGCCACCCCTCCCGCCACATGAGCCTTGAAAATCGATTTCAGGGTGCTGTAAAAGGTGCCGGTCCGTTCAAACTCATACGATTTGAAATAGGAAAGAAGGAATAACCAAAGAGGCACGATGAACCAAAGGAGTTGTTCAAAATTCTGCACATGGAATTCGTACCGCAAGGGAAGCGGCAACATGGCGGCAAACAGCCAGTTCATGCTGTCGGTAAACCACGGATGGTTGCGTACAAAATAGGCGCAGTAGAAAGCGATGAAAATGATCAGGACATCGGCCAGGCGCACGAACTCCCGTATCGCCTGCTCGTATTTCTTTGTCATTGGTTGCATATTTTACCAGATTATTTATCGGCAGATCGGCAAAGTTCCTTAAATCAATTGATTAATAACGACTTACCAAAACAGCAGTAGTTTCTGAAGAACGATTATTTTTATGCCGCTCACTTGCTTTTTCAGAGGCAGGTTTTATATTGTGTTAGCACTCAGAGAGGACGAGTGCTAACGGCGCGGGCAAAACATTTGATATGTTATGCTTTACGTTTTCCGCAGGCGGCTTTGTGGCCGTCCGAACGGTTTTTGACAGGAATACGGGGAGGATAACTCTTCCCGAAGACGTACAACTTTTTTATGGGAGGTCTTTGAATGGCAGTGAAAATTAAACCTCTGGCAGACCGCGTGATCGTCCGCCCGATGGAAGAAAAAGAAACGAAGAAGGGGGCGATCATCATCCCCGACAGCGCCAAAGAACGGCCGCAGGAAGGCGAAGTGATTGCCGTGGGCCCCGGCCGCTCCGACGAAAAGGGGAACAAAGTCCCGATGAACGTCAAAAAGGGCGATAAAGTCATTTACGGCAAGTACGCCGGCACCGAGATCAAGTTGAACGGCGAGGAATATCTCCTGATGCGCGAGGACGACATCCTCGGCATTATCGAATAACCCAACAACCACCCTACCGATAAGGAGAGTTTAATAGATGGCACCGAAACAACTGTTGTTCCATGAAGCCGCGCGCGCAAAGATACTCAAAGGGGTCGATACCCTTGCCAACGCCGTAAAGGCCACCCTCGGACCGAAAGGCCGCAACGTCATTCTCGACAAGAAATTCGGCGCGCCGATCATCACCAAAGACGGCGTTTCCGTGGCAAAAGAGATAGAGCTGAAAGACCCGTTTGAAAACATGGGCGCCCAGATGCTCAACGAAGTGGCAAGCAAGACCTCGGATGTGGCGGGCGACGGCACCACCACCGCCACCGTGCTGGCGCAATCCATCTACCGCGAAGGCATCAAGGTCGTCGCGGCAGGCGCGAACCCGATGGACGTGAAACGCGGCATCGACAAATCCGTGGAAGCGGTCGTGGCGAAGCTCAAGAAAATGAGCAAACCGACCAAAGATAAAAAAGAGATCGCGCAGGTTGGCACCATCTCGGCCAACGCCGACGCCACCATCGGCAACCTCATCGCGGAAGCGATGGAAAAGGTCGGCAAAGACGGCGTCATCACCGTGGAAGAGGCCAAGAGCATGGAAACCTCCCTCGAGGTCGTCGAAGGGATGCAGTTCGACCGCGAGATCGG
>JAKAGL010000187.1 GCA_021815535.1 bacterium | reverse complement strand
TTTCAGCCACATGGCGGAATACCAGGCGATCCTCGCCTGCTCCAACGCATTTCTGCCGGTCAAGCGCAAGGCCGATTACCGCCACGTCATCTGGTGCACGTTCACCGACCCGGAGCTGGCGCATGCGGGCCTCACCGAAGAGGAAGCGCGTGCCGCGCACGGCGACGCCATCAACGTGCTCCGCTTCAATTTCAGCAAGATCGACCGGGCGCGGACGGATATCGAGGAATTCGGCATGAGCAAGGTCATTATCGACAAGAAAGGGAAATTCCTCGGCGCGCATATCCTCGGCATGCACGCATCAGAGGTGCTGCACGAGATACAGCTGGCGAAACATTTCAACATCCCCTTTGACAGGATATGGCAGGCGATACACCTCTACCCCAGCTACTCCGATGTGATACGGCAGTCATCGAAATACCGCTACGCGGAGAAAATGGGCAGACACCCGGTGGTGAAATTGCTCAAAAAGGTTTTGCGCTGAACCGCAAAGCGGCCGTCCCGGACGAAGGGGCAACGCTCCTCAGCGCCTCATCGGCACGGACTCTGCTGGATGCGGACGGCTTCCGCGGCGGCGGCAGGCCGGTCATTCTGGAAGTCTCCTACGGCAAACCGGGCGGCGGCTGCATACCGGGGGCCGTGGGCGTTCATCCCAGCTATTTCGAATCATTCAATGACACAGCCCGGTACTGCCCTGCCTATTCCCACCCCGATCACGCCAAACTGCTTCCCGCCGCGGAGCTGGGAACGGCCATTGCCGCACTCGGCATAACGCGCGATACCTGCGTGATCGTATATGGCGCCGGACGGATCGTCCCGATGACCGCCGCACGCGTTGCGTGGGCATTGATGTACGCCGGCGTGCGCGAGGTGCGGATATTGGACGGCGGCTTCACCGCATGGGTGGCGGGCGGCAACCCCGTCGCTGATGATCTTTCGCCGCCGCTTCCCTCTGCCGGCTTCGGCGCGGCCGTCCCCGCCCGGCCGGATTATCTGGCAACGGCCGACGATGTGGCCGCCGTGGTGGAAGGAAAAAATCCGCGCGGCCTTCTGGTGGATGTACGAAGCAGGGAGGAATACGACGGCACGAATACAAACACCTATCCGTTTTTTTCAAAAGCCGGACACATCCCCGGCGCGGTTTGGATGGGAGACTGGACCGGGTTGGTCAACGGAGCCGAAGATACGTTTGCCCCCCTGCCCGCCCTGAAAGAACGATGGACGGCCCTCGGCATTGAGCCCGGCCGCGAGATCATCTTCTATTGCGGCACCGGCTGGCGGTCCGCCATCGCCTTTTGGCTGGCGCGCCTGATGGGATATCCGGCGGTGAAAAACTATGATGGCGGTTTTTTCGATTGGAGTTGGAATGCCGCGCGTCCCGTAAGCACGCTTCTCCGACGCGGCTGAACGCCCGTTCTTTTGAGGGCCGGAGAGTCTTTTGCCCTTTCGAGGGGGACAAATAACCATACATGACGTATGCTGTGACAGAACACGAATATGCCAACCACAAGAATGAGGAGCGTTGCCATGAAAACATACAAAGCGATCGGCGTTCTGCTGTTGCTGCCGCTGTTCGCGGCATGCCACGCGGTTTCCATTGGGCCCGGCGAGAACGCGGTGTTGACGGACCGCCCCTATTTCTTTGGCCACGGCGGTGTGCGCCCGGAACCGGTGGGAACCGGCCTCACCTGGGCATGGTGGAGCACCGACGCAACGCTGGTCGACGTTAAGCCGGTGCAATATGACGAAACATTCAGCGACATGATGTCAAAGGACAACGTGCCGGTGCACTTCAACGTTTACATTAAAACCCAGATACACAACTCGCCGCAGCTTGTTGAAAAATTCGGCCCCAACTGGTACACGATGAACGTGAAAGAGCCGTTCCGCACGGTTGTCCGCAACCTTTGCAAGAAATACGACATGAACCAACTGGTCTCTTCCACCGAAGCGAACGAAGCGATGGCGGTGGAAGCCAAGAAAGAGATCATCGCCATCATCACCGCCAGCCAGATACCGGTGGATGTGATGTCGGTAACGGTGGGCCGCATCATCCCCACGGATGAAGTAATGACCGCGATCACCGCCACGGCGACGCAACAGCAGCTCCAGAACACCGAACGGCAGCGTGCGCTGGCGCAGGAGATCCGGAAAGCCGCCGAGATCAAGCGGGCCGAGGCGGACAACGCCTACCGCATGGCGATGGGGCTGTCGCCCGACCTCTTTGTGCAACTTGAGGGGGTAAAGGCGTTCTCCGGCGCGGTGGAGAACTGCGCCAAGACGCCCAACTGCACCCTGATGCTCGTGCCGCCCAATGTGGGAACAAACCTCCGCGCGGGAAAATAGATCCACCATGGAGAAACAGGCCGGGGCGATGACGCAAGAGAGGCGGCTGGCGGCATAAAACCGCCTCCCTTTGCATACCCCATTTTTTCCAGTGCAAAGCGGATGAAAAACCGGGAAAATGGCGTATGCCGAAAATAAGCGTGGTGGTGCCGGTATTCAACGAAGAAGGAAACCTCCCCCGTCTGCTGGACGAAGCCGAACAGGCGCTGGCCCCGCTGGATTACGAGCTGATTTTCGTTGACGACGGCAGCGCCGACGGCAGCGAACGGATCATCCGCGAGCGGATGCGCGCCAATCCGCGTCTGCGGCTGGTGCAGTTCAGCTATAACTTCGGGCAACAGGCAGCCTTCGCCGCCGGGTACCAGGCGGCATCCGGAAGCATTATCGTGACGCTGGACGCCGACCTGCAGAACGACCCGAAATACATCCCGCAGTTCGTCGAAAAGATCGAGAAGGAAGGAAACGCCGCCGTGTTCGGCTGGCGCATCAACCGCGAGAACGAATTTTTCCTTCGCCAGCTTCCCTCGAAGCTGTTCAACCTTATCCGCAACAGTTTTTTGCAGCGCCCGTTGCACGACTATGGTTGCGCCCTCACCGCCTTCCGCCGCGAATTTGTGGACGAACTGCGCGACAGCCCGGAATACCTGAAGCACATCACCACCTATATCGCCTCGCGCCGGGTGAAGTATTCCGAGATCCGTATCGTCGAACGGCCGCGGCTGACGGGCCGGTCGCATTACAATTTCCTGCGGCTTTTGCAACTGGCGATGGACCTCATGATCCTGATGTCGAACAAACCTGTAGCCACCATGCTGCTGGTGGGCGCGGGGGCCGTTTCATCGGCGCTTTGCCTGCTGAGCCTGGCCGCCGCCGTGGCCGGCATGATGGCGCGTGGAACCGAAGCGGTCTGGCTCTTGACGGTGCCGTTTCTGTTCCTGATGATGGCTCTGTTCAGCGCGGTGCTGATGCTGATCAACGAACGGGTATCCAGCCTCATCCGCAACGTCTACCGGCGGCCCCCCTACATCATCAAAGGGTCATCGGGGCCGGGCGCGGAGAACGTGAAGCAGCCGGGCCAATATTAAGGAACGCGTTGATGCTGCTTCCGCATCCCGCCTCGCGCGCGGTATGAGAAAAACGTCAGGCGAGAAGCTCGGCGAGGTCTTTGGCGAATTGTTCCACGTTGAAGTGGTTGCCTACGATGAATTTCCCTTTATATTCCAGTGTCGGCAGCACCCGTTTGCCGCGCGCGGCGACGATGGTTTTCACCGCTTCGGGATGAACTTCAA
Organism: bacterium; assembly: GCA_021815535.1. Lineage (GTDB taxonomy): Bacteria > Nitrospinota_A > UBA7883 > JACRGQ01 > JACRGQ01 > JACRGQ01. The sequence continues at coordinate 1,638 of JAKAGL010000187.1, read as the reverse complement.
TATCAATTTCGTTGAACGGTATCCCCTTGTCGGCAAGATACCGTTTCGCCGCCCGGCAATCCCCGCACCATGCGGCGGTATACATCGTGATCGTTTCCATGCGGTCATTAAAGCAGAACGGAGCCGCCCCGTAAACCCCCAGCCGGGGCTTGATTGCCGCTAAAACCGGTTGCGGGATATGGTATGATTCGCGGATGAAGAAGCCATCCATGAATGTCGGGATCCTCGACTTTGAGCGGAAGATCCTCGAGCTGGAAACCAAGCTGGACGAACTGCGCTCATTGAGCAAGCTGCAAGATGCCGATTTCTCCAGCGAGATCAGGAAAATGCACAAAAAGCTCAGCACCCTCAAACGCGACACCTTTTCAAAACTCAACCGGTGGCAGCGGACCCAATTGGCCCGCCACCCGGCACGGCCCTATGCGCTGGACTACATACGGGAGATCGCGCCGGACTTCGTAGAACTGCACGGCGACCGCGCCTTCGGCGACGGGCCTTCCATCGTGAACGGTTTCGGCACCATGGACGACCGGTCGGTGATGTTCATCGGCATCCACAAGGGGCGGGACGTAAAGGAAAAGATGCACCGCAACTTCGGCATGCCGCACCCTGAAGGATACCGCAAGGCGCTGCGTTGCATGCGGCTGGCGGAGAAATACGGACATCCGATCATCACCCTGCTCGATACGCCGGGCGCCTACCCCGGCATCGGCGCCGAGGAACGGGGACAGGCGGAGGCGATAGCCCACAACCTGAAAGAGATGGCGTCCATCACCGTGCCGATCATCAGCGTGGTGACCGGCGAGGGAGGCTCGGGGGGCGCGTTGGCGCTGGGAGTGGGCAACCGCGTCCTGATGCTGGAGAATTCGGTCTACTCGGTGATATCGCCCGAAGGGTGCGCGGCGATCCTGTGGAAAGACCAGACCAAAGTTGAAGAGGCGGCCGAAGCGATGGCGCTGACCTCTCAGGACATGCGCGTCAACGGCCTTATCGATGAAGTGGTGCGCGAGCCGGTGGGCGGCGCGCACCGCAACCCGGTGCTGGCGGCGCACATCCTGCGGCGCGCCTTGCGGCGCAACCTGGCCGAGCTTAACCGCCTTTCAAAGAACGAAGTGGTGAAACAGCGGCGGGAGAAATTCCGCAGGATGGGAACGTTCATCGAACACGCGGGCGGACGGCCGTAAAGCTCAGGCCGATTCGATGGCGTTGCCGAGCTCTTCCTTGTCGGGATCGGATATCGTGGAAGCGGCGATGGCTTTTTTCAACTCCGCTTTCACTTTATCCTTGTCCACGGCGTTCCTGACGGTTCCCAGCAACACCTCTTTGGCGCGCGCCACGTTCTTCATTTCAAGGTTGGCGGCGGCCAGCAGCACGTCGATATCGTACCGGATCATGGAAAGGCCGTAACGGTGGGCTTTTTCCACCATGTCTATAATGTCCTGAAACCGCTGTTTCTTGAAGTAAAGCGAGCCTAACAGGGCGATCCGGTCGGCGTTGCGCGGGCTCACCTTCATCGCGGTTTCGAGTATCGCGATTCCCTCGTCATCCCGCCCCTCTTTGGCGTATACCGCCCCCAGGTCCTGCATCGCCTTGGTGTATTCCTTGTTGATCTCCAGCGCCTTTTTGAGATGCTCTTCC
>JAKAGL010000186.1 GCA_021815535.1 bacterium | reverse complement strand
CCGACCACGAGCAGAATGCGAGCACCAGCACGGTGCGGCTGGCAGGCAGTTCGGAAGCCAACCCCTTTGCAGCGGTAAGCGCCGGCATCGGCGCATTGTGGGGACCGGCGCACGGCGGCGCCAACGAAGCCGTGATCAGAATGCTTGAAGAAATCGGCGATCCGAAAAACATAGAGAAATTCATCGCCCGGGCCAAAGACAAAAATGATTCCTTCCGCCTAATGGGTTTCGGCCACCGCGTCTACAAGAATTACGATCCGCGCGCCCGGATCATCGGCAAGATGGCGCAAGAAATGCTCAGCACCACCAGCGGCAATGATCCGTTGCTGGAGATATCAATCCGGCTTGAAGAGATCGCGCTCAGGGACCAATACTTCATTGAACGCAAGCTTTACCCGAACGTCGATTTCTACTCGGGCATCATATACAAGGCGATGGGCATTCCGACAAACATGTTTACCGTGCTATTCTCGATCGCCCGCACCATCGGCTGGATCACCCAGTGGCACGAGATGATCAATGACCCGCAGAGATCCATCGGGCGGCCGCGACAGCTTTACATCGGCGCGGCAAAGCGCGATTATGTGCCGATCGCCGGGCGGGGATAAGGAGCGCTGCTTTGACCGCCAGAAAAATGACCGCCCTCTTGATCGACGATTCGAAGTTGTCGCGCAACCTGCTGAAGCACTACATCTTCAGCGAATACGACGATGTGGAGGTCATTGAGGAGAACCGGGGGTCTTCGGGGCTACAGACCTATTTCAGCCAGGAACCGCAGCTCACGTTCCTGGATCTCACCATGCCCGAGATGAGCGGATTCCAGTTCCTTGAGGAAGTGAAAAAGCGCGGTAAAAAAGGAAAGATCGCTGTCCTTTCCGCAGATGTGCAGGAGATAAGCCGTCAAACGGCGTTTGGCCTGGGCGCCGACTTCTTCATACCGAAGCCAATCAAAACCCAACTGGTGAAAATCAATAATATCGTAGATCAGATCCGCGACTCGCTTGGCCTGGGATCCATTCAACTTACTCAGGATGAGAAGGACTCCATCGCCGAAATATTCAACATCGGTGTGGGTAAAGCGGCCGATTCCCTTTCAAAGCTCACCGGACTCAAGATCGACCTCTCCATCCCCCATGTGGAACTGGTGGAACGCAGTGCCCTATCCAAAACACTGCGCGAGAACTTCGAACTGAAGGGAAAGGTCGTCACCCTGCAGCAAGGATTCAGGGGGGATTTCCACGGTTTGGCGTTCCTTATTCTCTCTCCAAATAAGTTGCGGGAATTGGTGGGGCTTATTTTAAGCGGTGAGGCGGATCTGGAAGACGAGGAAGTTTATCGTGACAGCGCCACGGAGATCGGCAACATTATCATCAGCTCCTGTCTCAGCGCGTTCGGCAATACAGTGGAAACGCCGCTTACCCTTCTGCCCCCCGCGATGGTGGAAGCGGAAGAGGACATCCTGACCGGGGCAGGGGGCGACCCCGCCTTCATGCGGCACGCCCTCGTTGCCAGAGTCGGACTGCGTATACAACAACGTAACATTGAGGGTTTTCTGGTGTTGGTGATCAGCGTGGGAAGCATGAAGCTACTGCTCGCTTGCTTGGAGAAAATGTCCGGCAAATAGTGTGGCCGCTGTCAGCGTTCAACGGAAGAGACGGGCGGTGACCCGGTTGTATTCCGCATCGTAGTCTTTCAAAAGCCCCTCGGCGGCGAACGAAAAGTACCCGCCCGGCGCGATGATCAGATGCTCCAGAAGTCTCACACCCATAACTGCGGCGGTAAAACCGGTCTCACGGGTGAGCGCAACGTCTTCAGCTGACGGCAAGGGATCGCCGCCCGGGTGGTTGTGGGCCAGCATAATGGCGGCCGCGCCCCCCTTCACCGCCCGCTCCACAATCTGCCGCGGCGTTACTGGCACTTCCGTGGCGGTACCGGCAGCAATGCTTTCCTCATCCAGAATCTCGTGGGCCGCGCTCAGATAAATCACCCTGAACACTTCGTACTTTAATCCGCGCATGGCGTGATTAAGATAATCAAGCACCTCTTCGCTGTTGTTGAGATACGGTCTTCCCATCATCCGTTCCCGAAGGAATTTGCGGGTGATCTGGTGAATGAATTTAATGCCGAAAGCGTTGTTGGGCCCGATTCCCTTGATGACCGTCAAATCGGCCAGTTCGGCTTCCAGCACATTCCGGAGCGTCTTGAACTTCTCCAGAACATCGCGCGCCGCCCGTTTGCAATCACGACGCGGGGTAGCCAGCGTCAGCAGAAGTTCAACGATCTCTTCGTCCGTAAATTTTTCTAGCCCATGCCGCAGGAATTTTTCCCGCAACCTTTGGCGGTGCCCTTCACGTTCCGGGGTATCCATCATCTTCCATAAATATCCGCGAGGGTGAAAACCATCAATCCCACAGAGATCATGCCGTTCACGTTAAAAAACGCCACGTTCACATTGCGCAGGTCATCCGGCCGCACCAATCGGTGTTCATACCAAAGCAAAGCGGCGGTGCAGACAACCCCCATGAGGTATATCCATCCCAGTGATCCTGCCGCATACCACAGGGCTATGAGGAACAGGATCATTACGGTATGCGCCACTGCGGCAAACCGCAATCCCCGCACCACGCCAAAACGGGAGGGAATGGAAAAAAGGCCATGAGCCCGATCGTGCTCAACATCCTGGCAACTGTAGATGATGTCGAGGCCCAACAACCAGAAAACCACCGCCCCGCCAAGCAGCAGCGGAGCCGCCGCCACCGATGCAGTCACCGCTATCCACGCCCCTACGGGAGCGAGCGCCAAAGCAAGGCCGAGAAAGAAATGGGAATACGGTGTGAACCGCTTGGTGAACGAATAGAAAAAAACTACCGCCAACGCAACCGGCGAAAGGTAAAAAGCGAGCGGATTAATGACCCGGCACGCAATAGTGAACAGCGCCGACATGGCAATTACAAAGATGATGTATCCCGCGCGGAGCGCCACCCCTGCCGCAAGCGGGCGGTTTTTGGTGCGGGGATTCGTGCTGTCGAACCGGGCATCGGTAAGCCGGTTAAAGGCCATAGCGGCGCTGCGGGCAAAAAACATAGCCGCAACGATAAGCGCCATCAACCGCGGAGCCGGCATTCCCCCTGCCGCGATGAATGCTCCCATCACCGCAAATGGCATGGCAAAAAGTGTATGTTCCACCTTAATATCCCTGAGGATGAAGCCGAGGTTCTTCACCATCGCTTGCCGCCCCAGGAATACTTGTCCGTGTAACTGCCTCCAAATCCCCCGCTACCCACACCGGAAGGTGCGCGGTTTGCATGGTAACTCAGCTGTTGCTCAACCACATCTTCGGGTATGTCGCGCAGGAATTCTGAGGGTTTGGCAATATCGCGTTTACCGAAAGTGCGGCGGCTCATAGCGTGGGTGAGGTAGAGCTTGCGCATGGCGCGGGTCATCCCCACATAACAAAGACGGCGCTCTTCATCCATCTGATCGTCGTCCTTCAGGCTATTGGCATGCGGCAAAAGTCCGTCTTCCAGCCCCGCCATGAACACCACCGGAAACTCCAGCCCCTTTGAAACATGCAGCGTCATGATGCATACGGCATCGGATTTTTCGTCCACAAGATCAGCTTCGGACTGCAACGCGGTCCGTTCCAAGAATTCCGTTATCGGCTCATTGGCATAGGGGGCATTGGCGAGCTCCTCGAGGTTCTCGGCGCGGGCATCATCCTGCGCAGTTTTCTTTTCCCGCAATGCCTCAATGTAACCGCTTTTTTCCAGCGTGAACTTTATCAAGGCCGCCGCCGGCATCCCTCCCGCCGCGTCCCTGATCACACCAATGAGTCCTGCAAACTCCACCAGCTTTTTTTTAGCGGCGGTGGAAACCCCATTGTCCATCGTGCAGGCGGCCAACGTGGTGACATTATTGGCACGGGCGAACTCCCTCAACTTCTGCAGGCTGGCAGCCCCCACGCCGCGCGGCGGGAACGTGATGGCGCGTTGAAAGCTGATCTCGTCGTTGCCGTTTACCGCCAGGCGCAGCCACGCCATCAGGTCTTTTACTTCTTTACGGTCGTAGAATTTTAGGCCGCCGTACACACGGTAGGGTATCCCTTTTTGATTAAACGCCTCTTCGATAACCCGGGATTGCGCGTTGGTCCGGTAGAAAACAGCCACATCGCCATACCGACGGCGGCCTTCATCTACTGCTTTTTTTATTTCACGCGCGATGAAATCGGCTTCATCCAGTTCATCCGCGGTGGTCATCAGCGTTATCGCTTCGCCGGGCGAAGCTTTGGTCCACAATGTTTTCTCCTTGCGCCCTTCGATAGCGGCCACAACCCCATGTGCCGCTTTCAGTATGTTCCCGGTGCTGCGGTAGTTTTCTTCGAGAAGGATGACTTTGCAGTTTTTAAAATTTTTCTCAAAGTCGCCGATATTCCCTACCCGTGCGCCGCGCCACCGGTAAATGCTTTGATCGTCGTCCCCCACCACAAAAATGTTTCCATGACCGCTCCCCAAGAGGTAGATAAGGCGGTACTGCACCAGATTGGTATCCTGAAACTCATCCACCATGATGAATTGAAAATAGCCGCGATAGGTCTCCAGCACTTCCGGGCACGTCTCAAACAGCCGTATGACCTGCACCATCAGGTCGTCGAAATCGACGGCGTTGTTTTCCTTCAGCCGCTCCTGATACTGGAAAAATATTTCGGCCACAATCTTGCCGCCTCGTTGGGTGCCATCGGCAGCCATGTGCTCCGGCCCTTTAAGGTCGTTCTTGTATTTACTGATAAGCCCCATCACCTTACGGTGCGGCAACTCGCTGTCATCTATCCCCTTTTCCTTCAATATGGCCTTTACCAGCGATTTTTGGTCCGACGCGTCGAATACAACCGGCATCGCCACGAATCCCAGCTTGGGCCACTCTGTCTTCAGTATCCGCAGGCAGGTCGCGTGAAAAGTGGAAACCCACATACGGCTCACATCGATACCGATAAGACGCGCGATACGCTCTTTCATTTCATGCGCGGCCTTATTGGTGAAGGTGACGCAGAGGATGGACCAAGGGGACGCCCCCATTTCCACCAGACGTGCCGCGCGCGCGGTAATGACCCGCGTTTTGCCCGAGCCTGCACCGGCCAGCACCAGCGCCGGACCAAAGACATGCTCCACCGCCTCACGCTGGCGTTCGTTCAGCGGTATTTCCATCGGCAGGTGGTTAATTGACCTTGCGGCCGACGAACTCGTACCAGCGCTTGTTGAAGTAATCGACGAAGCCGTCCGGCCGCGCCGTCCAGACGATCTGCGGCATGGCGTCGGCGAGCTGGCGGAAGCGCTCCTCGCTCACGCGCAGCGC
>JAKAGL010000185.1 GCA_021815535.1 bacterium | reverse complement strand
CGTTCCGCTTCGTCCATCTGGTTGGTGAATACGGTAATCTTACTCTGGTTGCGCTCAATAGCGCTTCCTATCTGGTATTCTGATTCCTTCAGGCGAGAGATGTTCTCCGCCAATTCATTGATGGAGTTTTGCATGGTGGCCTGATTGTTGCGGCGGGTGGCAATATCCGCGTCCATAGAGGCGCGCGCTTCTTCCAGCCTGCTTATTTCACCCGTTAGTGAAGCCTCAGCCGCATTGAGGTTGCGCCACTCATCGGCGCTGGTTGCCAACATCAACTGGTTAGCTTCGCTACGCGCGGCTTTGTAACGTTCCGCTTTGCTTGCCTGGCGTTTGAGTGAATTTCGCTGGCGCTCAAGCTCGTTGATGATGTCCGATACACGGGAAAGATTGGCAGAGGCGTTTTGCATTTTATTCAGCGCGTCTTGCCGTTGGTGTTTGTATTTCATAATGCCAGCGGCCTCTTCAATGATAAAGCGGCGGTCTTCCGGCTTACTGGTAACAATCCGCTGTACTTGATCCTGCTCGATGATGGAGAAGGCCCTGGTCGATATTCCGGTATCAAGGAAGAGATCCACCACATCCTTTAGGCGGCATGGCGTGCGGTTGATGAGGTATTCGGATTCACCGCTCCGGTAGAGGCGGCGGGTGACAGTAACTTCATCAAACTCCGCTAATTCAGGTTTTTTAATCATCCCTTGGATTTCGGCGATGGTGATGGAAACTTCCGCCATGCCGGCTGGCTTACGGCCGGATGAGCCGTTAAAAATAAAATCCTGCATCGAGGCGCCACGGAGCATCTTGGGGCGCTGCTCGCCCAACACCCAGCGTATGGCATCTGAGATATTGCTTTTGCCGCAGCCATTCGGGCCGACTATACCGGTAAGTCCCTCGCCGAATGCGATGTTTGTGTGGTCTACAAAGGATTTGAATCCGGAGATTTCTAAGCTCTTAAAATACATTTCCGCAGAACCCCCTATTTACGAAATTGATGGTTCATTGTAGCTGGAGAGAGGGAACAAGTAAAGCGCAAAAACAATATGTTGTGGTAATATCGAATTAAATCGCTCCATATAGTGGTAATGATATGAAATATAAATACATACGTTTATGCTAAATGACTGAAACCAATGTTGGTTGCATTAAGTTCTTCCCCGCGAGAATCGAGGACTTTAAACCCCTGCTTTGTTACCCGACCAATTTCCGTGATCTGGGTACGTATAGGTTTCAACTTTTTAAGGTTGCCCGGGTTAACTGTAAAAAGCAGTTCATAGTCTTCGCCGAAGCCAATCATCTGAGGGATCGGTTTAAGTTTTTTTAAGCGGGGGAATATCGGAAGCGCCTCCCAATTAAGTTCAGCTCCGACATTGGATGCCTTGATAATATGTCCAAGATCCTGAAAGATACCGTCACTTACATCGATGCAAGCTGTAGCCAGCCGGTTTTCAGCAAGGAATATTCCTATTTTGAGCTTTGGATCGGGATTGGCCCAGCGTTTCACCAGCCATGGATAGGGGCGTTTGCCAGCTTTAAACTGCTGGTAGGCAAGGGTGGAAGCTCCAATAGTTCCAGTGACGAAAATATGATCGCCATGACGACAACCTGAACGGGTTAACATCCTTTGAGGCTTTACCCAGCCTGAGAGGGCGAGATGGATTTGGAATTCGGCAGAGCCGGTTATATTGCCTCCTGCAAGAATCACATTATAGCGCCTACAATCTTCTTTTACCCCGGCAAGAATGCCTTTGATGGATGCATCTGGGAAATTGGAGGGAAGTGCGAATACCAGCCATGCGTAATAGGGTGGGCGGGCGCCCATTGAGGCCAAGTCTGAAAGATTCACCCGTAATGCTTTTCGCCCAATTTCCCGAGGCGTGAAATACTTGCTTGAAAAATGGTTTCCCTCAACAAGAGAATCAATAGTAGTCACCTGCGCCATTTTTTTAGGCGGGACAATTACCGAACAGTCGTCGCCGATGGGGACAAGAAGGTTTTTTTGCTGATTGTTTTTTTGGAAACTCTTCTGGATGTATTTTATCAGATCAAACTCTTTCATGATGCAAAGAGACTATTCTAAAAACGACTTGGATGGGAACAATAAATTCACAAAAAATAATAATTCCAGATAATTATTGTGCTAGACATTTCCCTGTTTATAAAATAGTTGGGACATTAGATGAGAAATATTACATTCCGCATAACCTTTTAGTGGTATTTCAAGAATAAATCTAGCTCTATGGTTCAGGTTGAAATATGTAAAAAAACGTATTTATATCACCGTAAAACTGCAATATATACTACATATAAAGTACATTAATACAGCAACATATCATAATGCGTCTATCAATGTCGGCTGTGGGATAATTATTCTCATTGCGCATAAGATAAATATCATTTAATATTCTCTCATTAGGAATTAATGTGAGCATTAGTAGGTTGCTTATTATCAAACATTTTTTGTGGGGATTACAAAGATGGCTCAAACATTCAAGGACAGACTGAAGATACTGATGAAGACTGACCGACCATATTCTTGGTCAAAAAAAGTGGGTATTGAGAAAGGGCTTTTTCAATACTATTGGCAAAAGGGAAAGATTCCAACCTATGAGAACCTCCTGAAAATACAACGATATGCAGGTTGTTCCCTCGATTGGCTGTTGACAGGACGGAGCGTTGCATTTGAAAAGATTGAGAATCTTCCAATGGTGACGGAAAAGAATCCGCAATATGGTGCGCGGAACCTTCGGTTAGCGGATGCCATGGTTAAAGTCCGAGATATCTACGCAAAGAAAACCGACAAAGATATTGAAGCTCTGGAATACTTTGTGGATACGGTCTTGGGGAATAAAGGTCGCTAAGCGTCGTCATAACAGATAGATAAAGGGCCGATGCGACTCCATCGGTCCTTACTTATTTCATACCCAAAATAACGCAAATTATTGTTTGCAGAGTTTAATCCCCTTGTGCTAAAATTCATCCCATTGAAAATGAGTAAAAAGATTGTAAAGCTTGAGCTTACCAACTCGCGCTTTTCCAAAGCGGATATCAGGGATCACGCATCCGAATTTGTTTCTTATTCACGGTATTCGGGGTTTACCCTTGTGAATTATACCGATGACCTGCGCAACGCGAAGCTGTTGCCGATAAAAAGTGATTTCAATGAGTTGTTCAAGCTTCTCTTGGAAACAACCTTAGACAATGCCAAGGTCCTATATCAGCTTACTAAGCTTTACCCCTCATTTGGTAATTGGAAGATCAAGTGCCTTACTCCAGGAGTTGACATAACCAATTACGTATCCAAGCCGACGGCACCGGAGAAAAAAAAGAAGAAAAAAGTGGCCGCAAAACCGGTAAAAAAAGTTGTTGCAAGTGTTGCAAAAGGCGCAAAAAAGCCAAAGGCTTCAAAAGCCGCTAAAAAGAAATCTGCGGCAAAACCGGCCAATAAAAAAGCGTCCGCGAAAAAGCCCGCCAAAAAAAGACGATAGACTTTTTGGGGAACTTATCCCAATAAGGATTATTTGGTTTCCGTTCCGCAGAAAATGGTCGTGGAAGGTTCTTCGCGGCCCCCTTCAGATAGAGCTACTGTTTCCCGAAAAAAAGACGTTGGGCGTTGCCGCGCAAGATCAGTGCCTGTTCTCCCGGGGAAATATTCAGACCGTGTACGATACCGGCCTGCTCCTCTTTGATGGCGGAACGGTATCCGGCGCCGGGCCGGATCACCGTATCGGTGCCGAAGACAATCCGTTCGGCCGAATAGATCTCCACGGCGCGTTTGAAAATATCTTCCAGCGGCAACCGTTCGGGGGTGTAATCGCGCCAGTTATTGGTGCCGCTGGTATCGAGGTGGATGTTCTTGTTGTGAAAGCCGAGGAGGCAGACCTCGCGGAAAAATCCGGCGCCGAAGTGGGCGACGATGATGTTGAGATCGGGAAAGAGGTTCAGCACCAGTTGCAGGTCGAGGGGATTGGTGTAGCGGTAGTCGGCCACCGGGGCGTGGGTGATGCCAAAGTGGAAGGTGATAGGGATGCGCAGCGACTGCGCCTCCGCATACAGCGGGAATAGCCGTTCATCACAGCAGTTGAACAGTTGCAGGGAAGGGTAGAGCTTGAGGCCGACAAGGCGGAGATCGTTTACAGCGCGGCGTAGGCGCTCCGGCGCACCGGGAGCGGCAGGATCGTCCAAAAACGCGTAACCCGCAAAACGGTCCGGGGCAAATGAAACGAAATCGCGTATTTCCTCCAGCCGCCCGGAGATGGGGAAGAAAACCGCCCGCTCCAGCCCGTTTGCATCCATCGCGCGCAGCCATTCATCGGCCTGCTGTTGCAGGGTGATGCCTTTCAGCCAGCCGAGGAAGTCCTTGCCAAAAAGCCGTTCGGCGCGTTTTTCCACCGCGCCATGGGCAAAAGGATAAAGCGTTCGGAACCGCTGCGCGGTATCTTCCACCATGGCGCGGGTGATGAGATGTACGTGCGCGTCAATGGCGTTCAAGGGACATCCCGGTGTGGTGCATTGATCGATTCTAGCACTTTCAGAATTATCCTGCAGGCAGGCACCGCGGGACATACGAGAAGTATTTATTGAAGATTGCATCGCCTTTCAAAAAGAGACCTTTTGACAATGAGTGATGGCTTAGTGCACAAAAATGCACTATCCAAATAATGTCCCTTGATTCCCTCTTTGCATCTACTTGATGTTATAGGTTTATTTATAGGGTTGTACTGGCACAGTACATGCACATAATATAGGTAATGAAAATGTGTACCCCTCTGGCTATAATGAGAAAATATATTAAGGAAGATGTGGTAGTTAACCGTTTATTCCGGGTGGTTACTGTGAGAAACATGTTCTGCCTGATACGATCGCATGGGCAAGCCGGTTTTACCATCCTTGAGGTGTTGGTTGCTTCCGTTATTTTTTCGATAGCTCTGGTCGCGCTTTCTGGAATTTCTTTTACCGTTATCGGCGGGAACAAGCACAGCGCCAATTTTGTCAGGGCAAGCGCCTTGGCGCAGGAACAGATCGAGATCATACGGGCGATGGGGGGTTTTAGCCTCGGCGCCGACATGGTGTTGGGAACCTCCGATGATGTCATACCCTCCCAGCTTGCAAACACCAATACCGGCAACGATGGGGAGACCGATCCGGCCGCCATGTTCGCCAACCCGGATTATACCCAAAACGGAAGCGCTACCCCGCTTACCCTGAGCACCACGCCGCAAGCCGAGTGGATCGTGCGCGACAATCAGCCACTAGCCGGCATGAAAACCGTCACGGTGGTGGTTGGCTGGCTAGAGGGAACGGCCAAAAATTATGCGGTGGTAAGCACCGCCATGCAGGGGCAATGACGATGAAAGCATTGTTGCGCAATCGCGCCGGCATGACGT
>JAKAGL010000184.1 GCA_021815535.1 bacterium | reverse complement strand
ATAACGCAGGCGTTCAAGCGATCTATCCAGTACTTTCACCCGCGCCCCCATGCCGATGGCGATCTTTGCCGCGTTGGCGCCCACAATCCCGCCGCCGAGGATGGCGACGCGCGCGGGAGCCACCCCCGGCACCCCGCCCAGCAGAACGCCGCGGCCACCGTTGGCTTTCTCCAGATATTTCGCCCCCTCCTGCACCGCCATCCTCCCGGCGATCTCGGACATGGGCACCAGCAACGGCAGGGAATGCCCTTCCCCCCGCACGGTTTCATAGGCGACGCCGATGATCTTTTTCTCCAAAAGCCGCTCGGTAAGGTTCTTGTCGGCGGCGAGGTGAAGGAAAGTGTAAAGTATCTGCCCCTCCCGCATGTGATCAAATTCGGGAGTGACCGGCTCTTTAACCTTCACCACCATATTGGCGCGGTCCCAGAGTACCGGAGAGGTATCGACGATTTCCGCCCCTTCGGCGGCATAGGCCTCGTCTGGAAAACCACTTCCTTCCCCCGCCCCTTTTTCAATCAGGACGGTGTGGCCGGCCAAAGCAAGGCTTCGCGCCCCGGCGGGGGCCAGCCCTACGCGGTATTCATCCGGCTTGATCTCGCGGGGAATTCCTATGATCACCCTGATAAACCTCCGAAAAATTGTTCCATAGGCGATTCATTATATAATCCCGTGCATGACGATGCATGATGAAAATCTCATGGCGCGGATCGCGGCCAACCTGGCAGAGATCAGGGGAAACATCGCCGCCGCCTGCGCCCGCGCCGGACGGCGCGCCGATGAGGTGACGCTGGTCGCCGTCACCAAAACGGTGGGGGTGGATGCGGTCCGCGCGGCGCTGGCCTGCGGCATCACCGTGGTGGGCGAAAACCGGGTGCAGGAGGCGCGCGAAAAATTTGCCGCCATCGGCAACGCCGCCGAATGGCACCTCATCGGCCCCCTGCAAAAGAACAAGGTGAAATACATCTTTGACATATTCAGCATGGTGCATTCGGTGGACAGCGCCGCGCTGGCCGAAGAGATCAGCCGCCGCGCCGCCGCGCGCGGGATGGTGATGCCGGTGCTGCTGGAGGTCAACATAGGGGAAGAGCCGAACAAGCATGGCGTGCCCCCGGTTGAGGCCGTCGCCCTGGCAAAAAAAATCGCGGCGTTGCCGAACGTGCGGTTGCGCGGCCTGATGGCGATACCGCCGTATGCGGACGACCCCGAGGCCTCCCGCCCCCATTTTGCGCGGTTGCGGGGCCTTCGCGATGAAATTGCCGTCTTGGGGATGGAAAATGCCGCCCTGGATGTACTATCATGTGGCATGACAAGCGACTATGCGGTCGCCGTGGAAGAAGGCGCCTCCCATATACGGATTGGAACGGGAATTTTCGGTGAGCGGAAAACTAGCGGCTAAAAAGATCGGATTTATCGGTGGCGGCGCCATGGGAGAGGCCATCATCGCCGGTCTGTTGAAGGCGGGGGCTTGCCCCGCCGAAGCGATCGTGGCATCGGACACCTCCCCTGTCCGGTTGAAGCATCTGAAGGAACGCCACGGCATCGAAGTTACAAAGGAAAACATGGCGGTGGTGGCTCACGCCGACGTGCTGGTGCTGGCGGTAAAGCCGCAGATAATGCCGGAAGTATTGCGCGAGGTGGGACACTCCATCAATGAAGACGTGGTGGTGATCAGCATCGCCGCGGGCATACGTGTCGCCACGCTCATCCAGTTCATCAAAGCCCGGCTGGTAAGGGCCATGCCGAACGTATGCGCCACCGTGGGCGAAGGGGTCACCGCGCTGGTATCCACCCCACGGGTGGAAAGCTTTGACCGCGCCATGGTAGATGAACTGTTCAGTTCTGTGGGCGCTGTGCTCTGGCTCGAAGAAGCGAAGATGGACGCCGTCACCGCCCTTTCGGGAAGCGGACCTGCATATATCTTTTTGATCATGGAAGCGCTGATACAGGCGGGAGTGGAAAACGGTCTCACGCAGGAGCAATCGCGCGCCTTGGTATATCAGATGGTGAAAGGCTCCGCCGCGCTGGCGATGCAGGGCGAACACCCGGCCGTGCTGCGCGAGAGGGTCACTTCCCCCGGCGGAACCACCGCCGCCGCCCTGCACGAGCTTGAGGCGCACGGTGTGCGCGCCGCCTTCCTTGCCGCCGTGGCGGCCGCCGTGCGGCGTTCGAAGGAACTGGGCTGATGTTCGTTTTCACGAACTTTCTGGATGCCGTCGCAGCCATTCTGGACATGGGGCTGACATTCTTCATGTGGCTGATCATCATCCGTGCGCTCATCTCGTGGGTATCGCCCGATCCGTACAATCCGATCGTCCGGTTTTTAGTGAGCGCCACCGATCCGGTGCTGCGCCCGGTTCAACGGATGCTGCCGCCGATGTCGGGACTGGACCTTTCGCCGCTGGTGGTGATCTTCATCATCTACTTTCTTCAGGCGTTTGTCGTCCGCACGCTTCACGATATCGCGCTCCGCATGAACTGATCCCCGGATGAACGGCCCAATAACGGCGGCGGCGAACGGCACCCGGATAACCTGCCGCGCCGTGCCCGGCGCATCGAAAAGCGCCATTGCCGAAATCACCACCGAGGCGGTGCGGGTGCGCGTGGCGGCCCCGCCGGTGGAGGGGAAGGCGAACCGGGAACTGGAACGGTTTTTGGCGAAAACGCTGGGGCTGCCGAAAAGCGCCGTGGCGGTGATAAAAGGTGAAACGGGAAAATTGAAAAAAATTCTCGCGGCCGGCATCGCGCCGGACGAGGCAACAAAAAAAATAAAGGACGCGCTATGATCAAAACAGTGGAATTTTTGGCAAACGGCCATGTCGCCCTTATCGACCAACGGCTGCTCCCTACCGAAGAGGTGATCGTTACCTGCACCACCTATCAGGAACTGGCCGAAGCGATACGGAACATGACCGTGCGCGGCGCGCCGGCCATCGGCGTGAGCGCGGCGGGCGGCTGCGCCTTGGGCGCGCGGCAGATCGCCACGGACAACCTTGCCGCGTTCAAAACCAAATTTGAGGAAATCTGCCGCGTCATCGCCGGTACCCGCCCCACGGCGGTGAACCTTTTCTGGGCCGTGGACCGGATGCGCCGCGTGGCCGCCGCCCACAACGGCCCGGTGGCCGCCCTGAAACAGGCGCTGACCGCCGAGGCAGAAAAAATACTGGTGGAAGACCTCTTCATCAACGAAACCATGGGCAACAACGGCGCCGTGCTGCTGGCCGATGGCGACACCGTGCTTACCCACTGTAACGCCGGGGCGCTGGCCACCGCCGGACATTTCGGCACCGCGCTTGGCGTCATGAAAGCGGCCCACCTGGCCGGGAAAAAGATAAAAGTGTTTTCCGACGAAACCCGCCCCTTTTTGCAGGGGGCGCGCCTGACCGCCTGGGAGCTGAAAAAGGAAGGGATCGATGTGACCCTCATCACCGACAACATGGCCGGCTACTTTATGAAAAAAGGGATGATCAACAAGGTGGTCGTCGGCGCAGACCGGATCGCCGCCAACGGCGATGCCGCCAACAAGATCGGCACCTACTCGGTGGCGGTGCTGGCGAAGGAGCACAACATCCCCTTTTACGTCGCGGCCCCGCTTTCCACCATCGATTTCAACATCCCCGACGGCTCGCACATCCCGATCGAGGAGCGCGATACCCGCGAGGTAAGCCACATCGGCAACCGGCAGGTCGCCCCGGACGGCGTGCGGATACTCAACCCGGCGTTTGACGTGACCCCCAATAAATACATCGCCGGCATCATCACGGAAAAAGGGGTGGCGCGCGCGCCGTTCAACGAATCGCTGGCGAAGCTCCGGCAGATCTGATGGCAACCGCCGGGGAGCGCCGATGAACCCGTTGCAAGGCAAGGTGGTATTCATCACTGGCGCCACCCGCGGCATCGGCCGCGAGATCGCTCTGCGATGCGCCCGCGGCGGCGCAAAAGTGGTCGTCACCGGCAAGACCGCCGAACCCCATGCAAAGTTGCCGGGCACCATCCACTCCGTCGCCGAAGAAATCAAACAGGTTGGCGGCACGGCGTTGCCCCTGCAACTGGATGTACGCGACGAACAGGCGGTACAGGACGCCGTAACGCGGGCCGTGGCGGCCTTCGGCGGGATAGACGTGCTGGTGAACAACGCCAGCGCGATCAGCCTTTCCGGCACGCTGGAAACAACCCCGAAACGGCTGGACCTGATGTGGGACGTGAACATGCGCGCAACGTTCCTGGCGTCGCAAGCCTGCATTCCGCACCTGCAACGCGCGGCCAACCCGCATATCCTCACCCTTTCGCCGCCGCTCAATTTGGATCCCAAATGGTTCGCGCCGCACCTTGCCTACACCATCTCGAAATACGGCATGAGCATGTGTACGCTGGGCCTTGCCCGCGAATTCGCCGTGGACGGCATTTCGGCAAACTGCCTTTGGCCCCGCACCACGATAGCCACGGCGGCCATCGAGTTCAACTTTCCGCAGGAGATCCTGCGCGCCTCGCGCAAGCCTGCCATCATGGCCGACGCCGCCCATGCGGTCATCACGCGCAACAGCCGCACCGTCACCGGGCAATGCTACATAGACGAAGAGGTGCTGCGCGAAACTGGCGTTACCGACTTCGAACAGTACGCCGTGTCGCCCGGCACGCCGCTGTATGGCGACCTCTTCCTCGATAAGTAATCCCGCTTGCCCATATTTGCCTTGGATTCTGGCGATTGAATTTTCCGCCCGTTATTGCTACGATTACGCCACTTTGACCTTTCACAAATTGTAACGATTTGAAAAGGCGTGAAGGCCGCCGGACACGGTTTACTTATTGGAAATTATCGGGTTTCCGGCAAAAAAACACTACATGGCATTATTGGAGAAATGATGGATTTCAACGCAAGTGATATGGGCGTTTGGGGCCTATTAAAATTGGGCTTATTTACCGGGATCGTGTTTGTTTTCGTCCGGATGGTTTTTTTTCCAAACAGGGAATGACCCTTACACGGAGTGCGATTGAATCTCGATCTGTCTGAACGATTTCCCCTTTTTCCTTTTATCTCTCCCCAAGTGCGCATCTATTTTAATGGGGACACCGGCCCGGCAGGCCGACACTCTCTTGGCGCTATCGCGCCAATGTACAGACTAAAATCCGTACCCACCTAAAGAAATATTTCCCCGTTGGGGGGCGAATCGTGTAGTGGCAGGTTTGAAACCTGCCACTACCTCTCCATTATCGGCCCAAAGGGCCTACGACATGCAGGAATGCGTGTCCTGCCAAAGAATTCCAATGTTAATAAAAACGCGTGGCGGAGGGCCGAACACCGGGGTCTTTTTTAGTGTATTCTTGGGGGATGATTGCAGAACAAAAAAAGGATCTTGGATGAATAAAGCGTATCTGATGCAGATC
>JAKAGL010000183.1 GCA_021815535.1 bacterium | reverse complement strand
GCCTACACCTTCGTTCATTCGATGCGCGTGGGGATATTTCTTTCGCTGCTGACGAAGCAATTCGGCGGCTTTTCACCGCAGGACGTCCAGATCCTCACTACCGGCGGCACCGTGCACGATGTGGGGAAGGCCAAAACCCCGCTGAAGGTGCTCAACAAGCCGGGGAAATTCGAGCCGGAAGAGTGGCTGGAGATGCAGAACCATGTGATCTACACGTATGAAATGCTCCGCCGCACGCCAGACGTGCCGGAATCGGTGATCGAGATCGCGTGGAACCATCACGAACGCATCGACGGCAGCGGCTATCCGCGCCACCTGAAAGGGATCGAACTGGGGATGCTCTCCCGCATGGCGGCCATCTGCGATGTCTACGTGGCGCTTACCGACCGCCGCGTTTATAAGCCGGGGTATTCCCCCGAACAGGCCATCGGCATGATGCGCGATCCCAACCACCTTGACCAAACGTTGCTGGCGGATTTCACTACCATTATTGAAGATCTGTACAGGATGAAGATTCCTTTCTAGCCCCGCGTATTGTCCGCCGCATCATCACGGACCGCCGCCCCGCCGGGCATACTTCATTCAGCCAGGCGCTCTCCGGAATTTTTTTCTTTCGGTTTTCGCCCCCTTTTTTTGGGTGTCGGGAGGGGGCCGGTATACGACGCTTTCAGCGCCGCGACCGCATCCTCTTCGCGGTCATGCAAAGAGAAATGTTTATGCAGTCCGGCTGACGCCAGTAGTTTCAATACGCTGGGGTGAAGGCAGCAAAGCGCCAGACCGCCGCCCCCCTGGTACAGTAGCCCGTGGCGGCGCAACAGATACCCAAGGGCCACCGAGTCGGCCATCTGCGCCCCCTTGAGGTTTACAACCACCAGCGCCCTTTCGTCCACGGCATTTAGCGCCGTACTCAATTCCTCCAGCGAATTGGACATAAGCTTTCCCCGTACGCGGAAAATGCGGATCCCCTCCGCCGTCACCGTCTCTGAAACCGCCACGCATCCCTCCCGATTTTAAGCCGCATCCGCCGCCGGGTTTTCTTGATGCCCTTCCCGGGCGGCGCTGGCCGGCAATCACCCATATATTTTTTAAGGTAGTAAAATATTGTTCAAATGTAAAGCCGTAATCCGGAGGGGGTTATTTCCGCGCATTAGTGTAGAATTTAAATGACGGCTTTTTTCCAAACCGCCGATTGCCCGGAGGGTTGCATGGGAATACTGAGAAAATTCGATTTTCGCGATGTGGACAAACTGCGCCGCCCCGAGCGGCTGCAACGGGAAAATCCCGAGGTCATCTGGGAACAGATGGCGCTGGACGATCCCTCGGTGTTCGTGGATATCGGCGCCGGCATCGGCTTCGCCGCCGTTCCCTTCGCGCGGAAAATGCCCAAAGGAAAGATCTACGCGTGTGACCTTGAGCAGGAGATGCTGAACATTCTCAGGGCCGAAGCGGAATCCTCCGGGGTCGGCAACATCCATCTGGTGAAAATGGAAGAGGTGAACATTCCGCTGCCGGACGCCATCGCCGACGGTGTGCTGATGCAGAACCTCCACCACGAACTGCACCACCCCGTGGCCAGTTTGGCTGAATGCCGCCGCATCATGAAGGACGGCGCGAAGATAGCCATCATCGACTGGAAAAAAGAGCCGATGGAGGCCGGGCCGCCGCAGGAACTGCGCTTATCGGCTTCCGATATTGAAGCGCACCTTAAGGAGGCGGGGTTTGCCTGGGTGACGCACAATGAAGTGCTGCCGTTGCACCATTTCATCATCGCCGTAAAGTAGCCGATCGTGCGGCCTCTCTTGTTCAGGCATGGTGTGTCGTCTGCCGCGCGCCCGGCGCAAAGCGTCAACTCTGTTCTTTAAAGGGCGGTCATTACCCGCCGATGGGTGCCTTTAAAAATCCCTTGGCGGCATCGTCCCAATAAATCAGTTGGCGTTCCCCTTCATTGACGAAAAGTTCGATACCCGCAGTTTTCAGGACGGTTTCCTTCGGCTGGCCGGCGGCACAGTTGTCCGCTTTGCCGCAGGGGGTGGGGTAGACCCCCGGTTTCGCGCCGCGGATGCCGGTGGTTTTCGCCGCGGCGGCCAGCGTGCCGTGCTCGATGAGCGAGCCGCTCCGCTTGTCGCCGTTCATGTAGACCCAAACGCCGAGGGTGGCGTCTTTTTCGCTTTCCAGAATGTATGCGAGGTCGGGCTTGCCGTTGCCGTCAAGATCGGCGGTCAGGCTAAGGCCGCGCCCCGGTATGTGGTTGCGCCATGTTTCGTTGGCCTCTTGCCGGTCGGGTAAATGCCACCCCTCGGGCAGTTTCAGGATGTCGGCTTCGATGGAGCAGGCCGCAAGGGCGGCCGCGAGGACAAGCAGGGTATACAACTTATCCATGCGTATCCCCATACTATTCAACCTGCGGGACAAAACAAGGGTATGCGTTACGCGCCGAGCACGGCCTGTGAGGTGAGAACCCCCAGTGGCTTGCCGTCTTTTACCACGATCAGGTGCCCCAACTTTTTGGCGGTCATGGTGTTGCGCGCCTCGAAGATGGATTCGTCGTGATTGATGGATACCGGATCCGGGCTCATGATATCGCCGATGGTTGTAACGGTCACGTCGAGCCCTTTGCCAACGGCGCGGCGGACAATGTCGCTTTCCGTCACGATGCCGGTCAACTTGCCGCTGTCATCGATAACAAGGAGGGAACTGGTGTTTTTTTCCGTCATGGTGATAGCGCCATTTTTTACCGTTTGGGTTGCGGCGATAGTCACCACGCCGGGCTGCACCATATCGCCCACAGCAAGCAGGGTCTTAAAATCCGACATCGCTCCTCCTTTGGAAATAAAATGACACGTTACCGAACAGTCTAACCGTCATTTTAACGGGGTGTCAACCGTTAACCGTTTGAAGCGGCGGCGGTCAGCTTGCCGCCAGCACTGCCGCCGTTTCGCGCAGTTTTTCCTTCAGTCCGTCCAGTTTCACGTTCAACCGCTCGCCGGTTTTGCGTATCTTCAATTCCACTTCGCCGTTCTTCAGTCCCTTGTCCCCCACGATCACCTGTATGGGGTAGCCAACAAGGTCGGCATCGTTGAACTTGAATCCCGCGCGTTCGTCGCGGTCGTCGTGCAGCACGGTGTAGCCCGCGGCCTCCAGCTCTTCCTCTATCTTTGCGGCGGCTTCGGCGATGTCCGGCTTCGCCACGTTCAGCGGCAGCACGGCGATCTGGAAGGGGGCCAAACCCCACGGCCAGATGATGCCGTTATCGTCGTGGCTTTGTTCGATGGCGGCGGCGGCCACGCGGCCGATGCCGATGCCGTACGTTCCCATCACGATGATCTGTTCTTTGCCGTTCTTGTCGAGGTAAACGGCCCGCATCGCTTTGCTGTACTTCGTGCCCAGGCGGAAGACGTGCCCCACCTCGATCCCCTTGTGGAATTCCAGGTCGGCCTTTTGGCAGCGGGCGCAGCGGTCGCCGGGTTTCACATTGCGCAGGTCGTGGTGCGCCGCGGCCTTGAAATCGCGCCCTTCATTCACCCCAACAACGTGATAGCCGTCTTTGTTCGCGCCGGTCACGGCGTTGGCCATGCCGCGCACCGCGTGGTCCGCCACAATGCGGATCTTGAGGGCTTGCGGCCCGACAAAGCCGGGCTGCGCGCCGGAAACCTTCAACACCGCTTCGGGTGCGGCCAATTCCAGGGTAGTGGCGTCGAGGATGCGTTTGAGCTTGTGCTCGTTCACCTCGTGATCGCCGCGCACCAGAACGCAGACCTGTTCTTTATCGTCCACGGTGTAGATGAGCGTTTTGATGAAGCTGGCGGACGGCCGCTTGAGGAACGCCGACACCTCGTCGATGGTCCGCTGATCCGGCGTGGCCACCTCGGTCATCGGCTCCGGCGCGGCGGCGGCGTACGGGCCGGGGGACGGCACATCGGCCTTTTCCACGTTGCTGGCGTAGCTGCACGCGGGGCAGCTGACGATGGTGTCTTCGCCGGTATCGGCCAGCACCATGAATTCGTGGCTGCTGTTGCCGCCGATGTTGCCGGTATCGGCCTCCACCGCGCGGAACTTCAGCCCGGCGCGCTTGAAGACCGCTTCGTACGCCTTGAACATCCGCTCGTAGCCTTTGGCGGCGTCGTCTTCGTCCGTGTGGAAGCTGTACGCGTCTTTCATCATGAATTCGCGCGCCCGCATCATGCCGAAGCGGGGGCGGATCTCGTCGCGGAACTTCGTTTGTATCTGGTAGAGGGTGAGCGGTAATTGCTTGTAGCTTTTCACCTCGCGGCGGACGATATCGGTCATCACCTCTTCGTGGGTGGGGCCGTAGCAGAATTCGTGGTCGTGCCGGTCTTTGATGCGGAGCAGTTCTTTGCCGTAGAACTGCCAGCGGCCGGTCTCTTCCCACAGCTCGGCCGGTATCATGCTGGGGAGGAAGGTCTCCAGCCCGCCGGCGCGGTTCATCTCCTCGCGCACCACCTGTTCCACGTTGCGCACCGCCCGCAGGCCCAGCGGCAGCAGATCGTACACTCCAGCGGCCACCTTGCGTATCATCCCCGCGCGTATCATCAGTTGGTGGCTGGCGCATTCCGCCTCGGAGGGAACCTCTTTCACCGTCGGTATAAAGTAGCGGGTCAGTCTCATAGCTTTTTTATCTCCTCCATCAGGGCGCTGAACAGATGCGCCTCGTCGACTTTCCTTAAGATTTTGCCATTCTTGAATATCAGCCCTTCGCCATTGCCCCCCGCGATGCCGATGTCGGCCTCGCGAGCCTCGCCGGGGCCGTTCACCACGCACCCCATGATCGCCACTTTGATAGGTTTCTTTATCTTGCGCAGTTCTTCCTCCGCTTTGCGCGCCACGTTCTCCAGGTTTATCTGGCACCGTCCGCAGGTGGGGCAACTGATGATATCCGGCGTGATCTGCCGCAGGTGCAGGCTTTTCAATATTTCGTAGGCCACCTTCACCTCTTCCACCGGGTCGGCGGTGAGCGAGATGCGGATGGTATCGCCGATCCCCTCGTTGAGCAGGATGCCTACGCCGACCGAGCTTTTGATGGTGCCGCTGAACAGCGTTCCCGCCTCGCTGATGCCGACGTGCAGCGGATAATCCACCCGTTGGCTCAACGCGCGGTAGGCCGCCACGGTTTTGGGCACGTCGGAGGCCTTGATGCTTATCTTTATCAGATCGAAATTCAGGTCTTCCAGTATGCGCACATGTTCCATGGCGCTTTCCACCATCGCTTCGGTGGTCGGGTGGCCCCCGTGCTTCGCCAGCATCTCCTTGCTGATGCTCCCGGCGTTCACGCCGATGCGGATGGGGATTTTGCGTTCCATCGCCGCTTTCACCACCGCCTCCACCCGGTCGCGGTGGCCGATGTTGCCGGGGTTGAGCCGCAGTCCGTCG
>JAKAGL010000182.1 GCA_021815535.1 bacterium | reverse complement strand
TTTGCGTGGTATCATCACACGGATGATTAAGTGTCACCTATCCCGCCTGATGGGAGAAAAGAAAGTCAAAATTGCCGATCTGGCGCGCGAGCTAGATATCCACCGAAACACCATCACATTGCTTTACTACGAAAAAGCAAAACGCATCGATCTGGATGTTCTGGACAAGCTCTGCGATTACTTTTCGTGCTCGATTGAAGATTTGATAGAAAAACGCTGATCAATGGAGATTCTGATTCCTCGCACTTTTTCCCGCCTTTGAAAGATGAAAGTAAATAGCCTCTTTTAGTAGCGGCAGGTTTTTCACCAAATATTCACGGCAAAACGGGCCTTTGGCAACAGGCTCTACCTCTGCCAGGCCGAAAAAGCCCACAAAATGAACAAAGGTTCGCCATGTGTAGCAGGTGCGCACCTGTTTCTCCGCCGGATAATACGGATCCGGTGCAATTTCCTTCAGTGCCATTGGGAAGGCGCGCAAGAATTGATCTTCGTAAAAGGCGCTTGAGCGCTGAGCCTTGCCGTACTGGGTCAAAAGGTACAGCGTAAAAAGAAATGACCATTGGACGATGCTGATATCAGGATAACGGTCGCGGTAGGCCCAATTGAAATCTTTGGCATACACCCTAAGCAGTATGGGGTAGATCGCGGACAATCCGTTCCCGGTCATCAACAAGCGGCAATCGCGGGTAAGGATGAACCGTCCCTTGTATTTTCGAATTAGGCCGGCCATTTCTGCAATGTGTCTCGTGGTGTTCAGGTCAGGAAAATCCTCCTCTTTATTGATTCCGCCAAAGCGTGTTCTTTCCCGGTACGTCTCTTCGCCCCAGTAGGTCAACGCCGCCTCCCGGCAGAAGTTGCGCGGCAGATTGCCGGTAGCGGTTGGTTTTAGCCCCTTTTCGCCGATGGCTTCCACCAACAGTCTAAAAAGGGTCAAAACTGGTGCCGTGGGAGTTTCGTCAATGATGGTCGGAAAGGTGACCAGTTGCGGGGAAGCAAACGGAAAGTGAATAAAGCTGTGCATCTGATCCGGCGACAAACCATGAAAGTCGTCGCGCGGGGCGGTGTTGCGCTGCTGGTTATAATTGCTTAAAAAGACATTAGCTTCCTCGATGGTGGAAAAACCTTTCCCCTCCATTGCGCGCCGGACTTCATCAAAATATTCAGCCGTTTTTGCCTGCTGCTCCGGGGAAGCCTCACGCACCATACAGCACTTCTTGTACTTCTTCCCGCTGCCGCAGGGGCAAGGATCATTACGGCCGGGATCTGAATTCTTCATGGTTATTTCTTTGTCACGTCCCGCACGGTAACCATATTTTCAAATCGCGCTGACGGGAATGGAAGAAGCGTTTGCCGTAAGCGGTATCGATTGTGAAGCAAGACAGATAACACAGCCGTGGCCAACTGGCAGCTTGAGCTTTTCCAGAGCGTGAAAATGGCGCACGGCATCTTTCCCCGGGGAAGCGGTCTTTTTTATCTCCACCGGATAAATCGTCCCGTCCTGCACAATGAGAAGGTCTACCTCTTTCTGGTCTTTGTCGCGATAGAAATAGAAAGGCGCTTGACGTCCATTATGCCACCATGTTTTGAGTATCTCCGAAACAACCCACGTTTCAAGGATCGCGCCGGACATCGCTCCAGCCTCCAAAGTCTTCGGGCTAGACCATTCAGTAAGCCATGCGCAAAGGCCGGTATCAAGAAAATAAAGCTTTGGAGTTTTGACCAGCCGCTTGGTTACATTGGTGTGGTACGGCTGAAGAAGATAAATAATTCCCGATGCCTCAAGAATGGAAAGCCAGTTTTTTGCCGTGTTAGGAGCCACATCGGCATCCCGCGCCAGTTCAGAAATATTCAGCAACTGCCCGGACCGGGCCGCAGCCGCCCGTAGAAAACGGAGAAACGCCATTTCGTCCCCCACGCGCGCCAGGTCGCGAATATCCCGTTGCAAATATGTCTGCACATACGAGCTATAAAAGAGATCTCGGTCAGTTTTTTCGGACAACGCTATGGCCGGGAACGAACCGCGCCAGATTTGGCGGTATAGCTCATTGAGCGGCAGGGCTTTGCCCGATTCCGTTCGGCGCTCGACCTCTTTCTTGGTGGGCAGAAAGGGGGTGGATTCGTGGCTTTGGCCGTTACACTCACGGCGCGAAAGACCGAGCAGATGCACAATACCGACCCGACCCGCCAATGATTCCGAAATGCCCTTCATTAAGTGAAATTGTTGCGATCCAGTGAGCCAGAAAAAGCCCGACTTTCGGTTCTTATCCACTTCCATCTTGATGTAGGGGAGCAGCTCTGGAGCATACTGGATTTCATCTATCAGCACTGGCGGCGGAAAGCGCTGCATGAAAAGTGCGGGGTCTTCCTTCGCAAGACTTAATAGAAGCGGGTCGTCCAAGGTGACGTAGGTTCTTTTTTTCTGGCTGATATGCCGCAGAAACGTGGTTTTCCCCACCTGCCGCGCCCCCGTCACCAGCATGACATGAAACTGGGCAGTGGCCTTCAAGAAGAAGTCCTCAATCGTTCTTGGCGTATACATCAATATCGTCCATATTGCATTCTCATTGCATTATAGCCGGTAATTTCATTTTTCAAAAATAGAAACATTGAACGCTTAATTCAGACAGCCAAGCACTCTTACCAATCCATATTGCCGGCCCGGTCATGCTCATAAGACAACCATTCGAGAAAACCCTCCATCTCTTGGACTGAACGCATTGCATTTTTGTATGTACCGTCCATCGCCATTGTTAGAATTATTGGAAGGCTGCTCTCTTGAATATATAGCTTGGCTGGCTCTCTATTACCAGACCACAAAACAAAAATAAACTTCTCCATGACCTCAATCGCGTCCACCTCATTGAAGGCGAGAGCATCAGATAATACATATCGTCGTCTTTTATCTTTATGTGGCATCAAAATAGGCACAGCGCCAGCACCTGAATGAAAGCTGAACGATTCACTTCTTTTCCCAAAGGCGCCATGCGCAACGTAATTTCTCAACTGACGCCTTATATCAACCAATTCGTCATATAGAGGTTTTATTCCAGGCTCCTCCAAATCAAGCGCCATCTTGAATTTATCGGGCCAAGCCTTTTCAGCTAGACCAGCAACATCTTTCCCTGTAACTACTTTCCCCAACAAAATCGAGAGATGAATGAAAACATGCTCCGTCCAGCTATAGAATGCATCTATCGCAGACAAGGCAAGCCACGAAGCATTTCGTTTTGGTTCATTGGAGTGGTTATGTGCATTTATCATCGCTTCCAACGTTTGATCTTTACTGACGACATCTTTGTCGGCTTTTTCAGCCATCTCTCTATATAGCGATAGGAAATAGGTAAACCGGCTATACAGGGAATAACTTTTATTAGTAACATTCAGCTCTGATTTATTAACGGCGCACTCTGCAAGCCAATCAAAAAATGGCTCTGCTTCCCGGACGCCTTTATTTATCAGTTGAACTGCCTGCCTAGCTTGCGGTTCTTCCTTAATTGCATTATGTGCAAACACACCGACACCGAGCTTTCGATGCTCAACAAGAAATACCTTTCCTTGAAAATCAATGGGAATTGACCATGATATTTTCTCAGACTGCCCCAAGTTCTTGAAACCCAACAAATCAACGAGCAGGAAGTAAACCAAATAATAAGGGGGGAGCTTTTCACCTGCTTTCGTTCTTTCTGCGCTTGACAGGAAATGATCGTCGGCCTTGCTGGAACTATCAACTGGCCGAATTGGCTGAATTGCCCTTATCGCAGCATCCCGAATTGGTTCAAATTCAGCCGGAACGTTCATTGTTTATCCTTGAATTTACCTTAAACACCATCCAGACATCGTTATACATGCGTTATATTTAGCTTTACAGCCGCCGTCCATGCAGCAATATATCGCCAAATCACCTTGAAAACATAGCATGATAATGGTGCGCCCGGCGGGACTCGAACCCACGACCTACGGATTAGAAATCCGGTGCTCTATCCAGCTGAGCTACGGGCGCTTTAGGGATACCGAATATAGCATGTGAACAGCGGAGTGGAAACAGCTAACGCCCTCCCCGCCAGGCAAAAAGATACCCCTGCCAATTATCGGCAGGGGCATCTTTTGCAGCATGAGAATGGTTACTTGTCCTTGAACCAATCCTTCAATCCGACTTGGTCCGGTTTCATCCCTTTCTGTCCCTCATGCCAGTTGGCGGGGCACACTTCGCCGTTTTTCTCGAGGTGTTGGAGCGCTTCCAACATGCGTAACGCTTCATCAATATTCCGGCCAAGGCCGAGCGCGTTCACCACCTGGTGCTGCACTACGCCATCCTTGTCGATGAGAAACAGGCCGCGGTATGCAATACCCGCCCCTTCGACCAGAACGTCATAATCGGCGGAGATCGTCTTGTTAATATCTGCCACCACCGGATAGGTGACCCCTTTGATGCCACCCTCTTTTACTGGCGTATTCAGCCAGGCAAGGTGTGAAAATTTCGAATCGACCGAGACGCCGACCACTTCGCAGTTGCGCTTCTTGAACTCATCAAGTTTCGCCTGGAACGCATGAAGCTCTGTGGGGCAGACGAAGGTGAAATCCAAGGGATAAAAGAAAAGTACAACATACTTTCCCTTAAACTGCGAGAGGGTGAAGCCATCGTCGAACTTGCCATTTATGACGGCAGACGCCTTAAAATCGGGGGCTTTTCGTCCAGTTAATACAGCCATAACTTACTCCTTACCTTAAATATGGTTTAAGTTCTTTTTCAGTTTAACGTATCGCGGATGTAACCGCTTAATTTCAGTGTATGGCTGACTTGGGAAAAAGACAAGGTTAACAGGGCGGATTAATCGCTATCGGCCATTTCTTCCAACTTTGTGCGGTCATAAATCTCAAGTTTTCTCCCTTTGATATCGAGGATTTCCTCTTCCTTTAATTTTCCGATGGCCCGTACCGCCACCTCAAACGAGGTACCAATCGATTCTGCCAACTCCTTGCGGGTAAGGAAAAGATCAACATGTATAACATTTCCCTTTTTTGTCCCCATCTGGTCAGCCATCAACAGCAGAAAGCGCGACAGGCGCCGGATAACCGACTGCACCGACATACTACCGAGGCTGGCGGTGATCTGCCGCAGGCGCGCACAAAAATCCATCATCACTTCCAAGGCAATGGTTGGATTGCCAGTGATGATTTTTAAGGCGTCCTGCCGCCGCATCAATACTGCCGTACCGCCACTCATAGCCTGGCAACTCGCAGGATAGGGCTTGCCATCGATCACTGCCACAAGCGCCACCGAATCCCCCGCCGTGTAGAGCCCCAAAATCGCCGATTTTCCGGAAGAGTACTCCTTATATACCTTTACTTCCCCCTCTTGAATAAACCAGAGGTTATCGGGGAACTCCCCTTCGC
>JAKAGL010000181.1 GCA_021815535.1 bacterium | reverse complement strand
CAGCCGCAACAGTATCCGGTGCCTCTCTTCCGGAGTGGCGAAATTTGCCAGCCCGCGGCCTTCCAGCGATCTCCAGATAAGGCGGGCCCAGTTGCGGTCGCTGTGGTCGCCGTAAATGTTGAACAACTGGTCGCCCGATATTTTAACGGCGTCATCCCAGGTGAAATTGTTTTTGTGCGCTACCATGAATAATCCTCCATTACACCGCCCGGCCTTCGCGGCGGGCATCCGCGGCGCGTTTGCTGAAAACGCAGCCGCAATAATCCTGCCGCCGGAACCCGAGCTGGCCGCTGATGCGTACCGATATCTTGGCGCCTTCCCGTTTTTTCCAGTCGGCGGCATCAAATACAAGGTCATGTTGGGCGGCGGCTTTGTTGCCGAGCCGGTTGACCATGTTCACATCCTTGCGTGACGAGGTGGAGAGCACCGCCCCAAACCGGCCGATGCCGAGGGCGGCGGCCTGCCGCGCGGCGGCGTCCAGACGGCCATCGATGCAAAACTCGCATCGGCGGCCTTTTTCCGGCTCGTCTTTCCATTGAACGGCCCCGGCCAGCCATTCCTCCGGACGGTACTCATCCACGATGAGCGGCAACCCCTCAAGCATCGCCATGCGCCGGACCTCGCCGAGACGGTTGTGGTATTCCGATTCGGGATGGATGTTCGGATTGTGGAAAAAAAGCGTCACGTCATACTGTTTCTGCAGCGTTTGCAGAGGGTGCGGCGAGCACGGTGCGCAGCACACATGCAGCAGGTACCTTTCCCTGGTCTCCATATGTGAAATTATAAACGAGGTTGTTGCACAAGAAAAGACGGGTAACGGGAATTAGGCGGCCTGCCCGGCGATCGCCTGTTTTCCGCCGCCTTCCGCGCCGGCAGGAAAGCCCGCGCCGTCACCCGCTTTGGCAAGCGTCTGCAGTCCGCTGCCGTCTTTGCCGTTGAGCGCGGCGGAGCCGTTATCCTTTTTCGAGAGGGCATCCAGAAACGCCTGCTGATAGTCCAACATCGTTTTTTGGGCCGACGCCATCATGCCTTGCAAATACGCCGAAAAGGAATCATCGAATTTCTTCATCGCCTCGTCGCGGAATTTCTGAAAATCAATGCCGTTTGCGCCCGCCGCCGGCGGCGGAGCAGTGGGCGTGGTTGACGGGACCTGTCCCTGCGGCTGTTGGCCCGGCACTGCGGCCGCGGCGGGGCCGGAACCGCCTGCAATGGCTCCTTGCGCCATATGGATGAAATCGCTCACCGAGCTTTTTAATAGCTGCCTTGCCCCGTCGAACGCCGAACCGTCAACGCCGGTGGTTTTTGCCAGTTCGTTGAACAGATTGTCAGCGCTTTGGGTGAAATTTTGCAGATCCTTCTCATTGAGCGACGACAGCTTGCTGGCCGCCCCGACGAATTGGTTCAGCACGTCGCTCCCCAGAGAGCCCATCTTTTTCGCCGTGGAATCAAGTTGCGTGATGAACGACATGTCAAAGTGATAATCGGCCTGCACCCGCTTTTCCACGCTGGTGCGCAGTTCCTGATACCCCTGGGCCGATTGGCGGGATGCCGTGGAACTGTAACTTTCGGCCAGCGTGAAGTGCATGTCCATCTGCAAGCGGCCCGCCAGCAAACCCCCCGCCGGGGAGGGGCTTGCCGGCGCGGCCGCGGGGGCCGGAGTAGATGCGTTTTGCGCATTTCCGGCCCCGTTGGCAGCGGAACTTGAGGTATCGAGAACCGCCGGGACCGGTTGGCTTTGCGCCGCCAGTCCCGCTATGCCTTCAATCATCATCTATGGCCTTCATTACTTGGATATATCGGAACGGCAAAATATTTCCTTGAGTGTTTTAATGCGGGGGACAGGGGGTTATAATATGCCAATGATAAGAGCCATCTGGACCACCCTTGCAGCAATAACGCTTTTAGTTACATTGGGTTATGCCGACACGCGGGCCCCTGAAACGTTTGTCGCCACGGGTGAGGGGGATGTTGAGGTCGTGCAATCCGATTATATCGCCGCCCGCATCAACGCACAGAATTTGGCAACCCAGAAGGCGCTGTGGAATGTTATCGGACAGCTTCTTCCTGCCCAGGAATTCGCGGACCGCTATGATCAAATTCAGTCTGCCGTCGTCGCAAGGTCGGTTGATTTCGTGCAAAAATACAAATTCACTGATGAAATGATCTTGCCGGACAACACAACCTACCATGTCGGCATGGAAGTGACATTCTTTGCCGATCAGGTGCGCACGGCGCTGGAGGGTTTGGGCACTGCCGTGAGCCAGCGCAAGCGGGTGGTGGTGGTCATTGACGAGCGGGCGATAAACGTGGTTTCCGACGGAAATTTCCTGATGACCGGCAGCATGACCGAAGACCGGCTGCGGCAGGCCGCGGGGGAAGCCGGTTACAAGGGGATGGCCCGCGCGGAAGTGCGCGCACTCGGCAATGATCCGGAGGCGGCCAAGGCCGTGGCAGGGGATGCCGATGCCGTGCGCTGGGTGGCGGCGCAGTTGAAGGCGGATTATGTGATCACCGGCACCGCACGGGCCACGGCCTCCGGCGCTGACATGATGGGCACCACAAAGCTGAATGTTTATGCGTCGGATGGCAACATGGTGTGGGCCAAGGAGGTCACCGAAAGCACCCCCGGCAACGGCGGGCCTGACCGTTTCAAGGTTATCAGGCTCTGCGCAGACAAAGCCGCCGTGATGGTCTCCGAACTGCTGGCTTCCCGCAAATAAGCGATACGCCGCCGCGCAAAAAACCCGCTCACGCAGGGCGCGCAATTCGAAAGGCGAGGGTTACTCTTCGTGATTTGAACGGAGGGCGGCTATTTCCAAGGCGAGGGTTTCAACCCGCAGGCGGAGGAGGAAAAGCACGGCGAACAGCACGCCGAATGCCAGCATGCAGACACGTAACGTGTTGATCATCTCCGGCGGCATGCCGGGATCGGCCATCGACTTGATGACCACCGGGTGCATGATGCTTCCCCACATTTTTATGGCGAAGTGGACGACCGGCACATCGAGAAACCCTACAATCCCAAAGACCGCCGCATAGCGCGCGCGGGTCATCTGGTTGTCTATGGTGCTCCGCAGCATAAGGTATCCCGCGTAAATGATGAGCAGTATCAGCGCGGTGGTAAGCCGCGGCTCCCATATCCACCATGCGCCCCAGCGCTGCTTTCCCCAGATCATGCCGGTAACGAGCATCAGCCCGCAGAAGACAACGCCCAGCTCCGCGCCGATTTTCGCCACACGGTCGAAGAGCATATCCTTCCGCCACAGGAAAAGGAAGCTCCCCGCGAAGGTGACGAAGAAACCGAGGTAGGCCATGATCGCGGTCGGCACGTGGAAATAGACGATGCGGTATACGGCGGTCTCTCCCGCCGCCGCCGGCGACCAGACGAGGGCGAGGTACGCCCCCACCAGCATCAATAACGCCGAAGCGCCAAGGCTGCCATACCGCA
Organism: bacterium; assembly: GCA_021815535.1. Lineage (GTDB taxonomy): Bacteria > Nitrospinota_A > UBA7883 > JACRGQ01 > JACRGQ01 > JACRGQ01. The sequence goes on along the minus strand of JAKAGL010000181.1, from coordinate 1,957 downwards.
CCAGGGCGGTGTCAGTCAGCTTTAACGCTTTTTCTAAGAGCTTCAAGTTCTTCGCCCAGTTTGGCAGTCTTCCGGTCGATCAGGAAAACATAGCCGAACAGCACCAGCCAAATAATTCCGTATGCGCCAAATAAATAATTCATAGTTCGTCCATGATATATTCAAAAACCAGAGCCGAAACAACAAAAAATATCACATCGTACGCCGCCAACAGCTTCAGGCGGCCCATGTAGGCATCCGGTTCGCCGCCTGTCAGCAATATGGAGGTGGCGCTGGCCGCGAAGATCAGCAGCGGCACCAGCAACGGAAGCAACAGCACCGGCAGCAGGATTTCCCGCGCCTTCAGGTTTACCGACATGGCGGCGATCAGCGTGCCAAGCGTCATGAACCCTATGTCCCCCAGCAGGAAAACCGCCGTTTGCAGGGTGAAGTGCTCCATGACGTTAAGGTTGTACAGCACGATGAAAACCGGGATGGTCATCACCTGGATGATGACCAGGAACAGGAGATTCCCCAGAAACTTCGCGATGAAAATGGCGGTGCGGTCGACCGGAGAAAGGCCCAGCCCCTGTATGCAGTCGTTCTCCTTTTCGATGAGGAACGAACGGCCCAGGCCGAGTGTGCCGGCGAAGAGAAAGGCTATCCAGAGTATGCCGGACGCCAGCTCCGGCGTATTCTGCGGATTGATCTTGAAGGCGAAGTTGAAGATCACGATCACCAGCAGGGCGAACATGAAGGTATGGCCCAGGAACTCGCGCGAGCGGAATTCCGTCTTCATATCCTTGATCAAAAGCGCGTGGGCGGTGCGCAAAATCTCGTTCACGTCCCCACCTTGTCAAAATAGATGTTAAGGAACGTGGCGGCATCCATGCCGTTCACCCGTTCGTCGTGCACTTTCCGCCCTCCCTTGAGTATCATGGCGCGCGTGGCGGCGGCAATGCCGAGCGGGATATCATGCGTGATCATCAGCACCGTTTTTTTCTGGCGGTGCAGGCCCGAAAGAAGTTTCTGGAACATCACCGCGCTGTGGTGATCCAGCCCGGTGAACGGCTCATCGAGGAATATGAACCCCGGGTCGGCCACCAGCGCGCGGGCAATGGAAAGACGCTGTATCATGCCGCGGCTGAAGTTGCGGACGAGGTCGTTCTTCCGCAGATCGAGTTCCACGCTCTCGAGCAATTCCGTGGCGCGCGCTTCCCGGTTCTCAATACCGTACATCTCGGCATAGAAAACGAGGTTCTCGAACGCGGTGAGATTGTCGTAGAGATAGCTTTTGTGGCTGATGACGCCGATCCGCTTGCGCATTTCGGGATCGTGCGCATCCGATTCGCCCACGGTGGCGGTGCCGGAAGTGGGACGGCTGATGCCGCAGAGAATTTTGAGCAACGTGGTCTTCCCCGCGCCGTTGGGGCCGAAAATGGCGAGGAAATCCCCTTCGTTCACGGCGAGGTCTACCCCGCGCAGCGCCACGAAATCGCCGTATTTTTTCCCCACCTTTTGGCAGATGATGCTGGTTGCCTGCATCGCGCCATTATCCACGATTATCACGCCGGGAGGAGAGGATTTCGCGAAGAAAAAATAGCGCTTCGTTGGCGGCCCGTTCACGCACGGTTTCGCGCGTACCAACAAGATTCAACCGGCGCACCTGCACCCATCCTTCGGCGGCGGCCGCCACATAGACAAGGCCGACCGGTTTTTCCCTGGTGCCCCCGTCCGGCCCGGCAATGCCGGTGACCGCGAGGGCATAATCGGTTCCCATTTCCAAACGCGCCCCTTCCGCCATCGCTTCGGCGCATTCACGGCTCACCGCACCGTGCTTTTTGATGATGGCGGCCGGGACGCCAAGCGTTTTTTCCTTCACCGTATTGGCATAGCTGATGACCCCGCCGCGGAAGTAATCGCTGCTGCCGGCGATGGCGGTGACCTTTTTCCCGATGCCGCCGCCGGTGCAACTTTC
>JAKAGL010000180.1 GCA_021815535.1 bacterium | reverse complement strand
TTCCGATCTAATATCCGAGATGGATACCGCCCTGCAGGCCAAACTCCTGCGCGTACTTCAGGAGCGTGAGATCGACCGCGTGGGCGGCTCGGCCCCCGTCGCGGTCGACGTGCGGGTGGTCGCCACCACCAACCGCCGGATGGAGGAATTCGTCCGGGCCGGAAAATTCCGCGAAGACCTCTACTTCCGCCTGAACGTCATTCCACTGGTCATTCCCCCGTTGCGTGACCGGCAGGAAGATATTCAGCCGCTGGCCGAATACTTCACCGCCCGTTTCGCCGCCGAAGCGGGAAAGAACGTGACCGGCCTCACCGCCGAAGCGATGGACATCCTGCAAAAATGCCGGTGGCGCGGCAACATCCGCGAACTCGAGAACGTGATGGAACGCGCCGTTCTGCTGGCGCGCGGTGAAAAGGTCGGCCCTGCCGATCTCTTCATGCTTCCCGCCGGCGACGAACCGGCTTCCGCGCCGCCCGACTTGCCGCGCGAAATGCCGCATGCGGCGGCCCCGTATATGGAACCCGGCATGACGGTTGAAGAGATGGAACGGCGGCTGATATTCGGCACGCTTGATAAAGCGGGCAACAACCGCACCAAGGCGGCCGACATGCTGGGCATTTCGATACGCACCTTGCGCAACAAACTCAACGCCTATAAAACGGACGTAAAAGGACAATCATCATGACTGAAGACCGGTTTTATTCGCTGGGTAAACACCTGAAAAAAGTTTTCGACGAACGGGTACACAAGATATCCGTGCAGATCCCCACGGTGGGCACCGCCGTGGAGGGGGGCTACTCGCTGTGCGCGGGCGGCACCATCGCCGCGCCGCCCGAGGAAATGATATCCACCTCGGTCGGCGCCCAGTTGGCCGCCGCCAAGGAACGGGTGCGGCAACGCTTCAAATTCGGCAAATTCATCGCCCACATACACGCCGCGCCGGGGGTGCTTACCTCCATGGCCAGCATACAGGCGGCGGTGGACGAGATCGCCGTCGATAACGAAGTGATCGGCCTGAACATCACCACGCGCCCCTACTGCCTCACGCCCGAGATGACCCGCTTCCTGCGAAACGTTTCCAAACAGATGTTCACGTGGCTGGAACTGGGCCTGCACAGCACCCACGATGAAACCCTGCAACGGATCGGCATGCGCCTGCGCTGGCCCGAAGTGCGCGACAACGTCATGTCCCTCATGGGAACCAAAATGCACATCGCCCCGCATGTGGTGTTCGGCCTTCCCGGCGAATCCCCCGCAATGATGCGCGAGACGATGCGCGTGGTATCGCGTATGGGGTTTGAGGGAATGAACATCCACCACTTCTATGTGCTCCGCGGATGCCGCTTCGAGCAGGAATTCAAGGAAGGAAAACTGCCGATGATCAGCCGCGAGGAATATGTGAACCTTGCGTGTGATTTCATCGAGATGCTTCACCCCGAAACGGTACTGCACCGCATCGTGGGGGAGGCTCCCGACGACCGCCTGCTGGGACCGGACTGGACCCTGGCGAAAAAAGAAAACCTGGATATCATCGCCGCCGAGCTTACCAACCGCGGCAGTTCACAGGGACGTTACTGGGATGTCGTCGAAATGACGCCGGTGTTCACCCATCCCCACCTGCCCGCAGCCGAAGCCTCGGCCGCTAAAGATACCCGGCGCCAGCCCGGTTTTTCCGCCGATACCGGCACCGCCCTGCTTGATGAAGGGAGTGACGCCACGCCGTCCGGCGAGGATACAACGGGCCATGACGCGCCATCCCCCGGTGCCACCCCCGGCTCCGGGGCCGACGGCTGACGCATGCCGCCCAACGCCCCCATGGATATGACGCCAATCGCCAAAATGCTGATTGGCGCGGGACTGGTGATCGCCGCCGCCGGCGTACTGCTTCTGCTGGCGGGAGGCAAACTGCCGTGGCTCGGCCGCCTGCCGGGCGACATCGTTATCAAGCGGGAGAACTTCACCGCCTACTTCCCGATAGCCACCTCGATCGTCATATCGCTTGTTCTCACCCTGCTCTTCTGGCTCTTCGGCAGAAAATAAACCGGCTGTTCCTCCCTTTGAAAAAGGGAGGCAAGGAAGGATTGTTCAGCACATCTCCCCCAACCCTTCTTTACAAAAAGGTGGGGAGAACGCAAACAGCTTTTCCCGCGCCGTCAGCGCGGCAACATCCTGCCGGTTTGCACCAGCTCCATCATTCCCGTTTCGGAAAGCGGTTTGCTGAACAGATACCCCTGCATCTGGTCGCACCCGATACCGCGCAGAAATTTCAGCTGTTCGGGGTTTTCCACCCCTTCGGCAATCGCCTTGATGTTGATGCCGTGCGCCATCGATACGATGGCCTTGGCGATGGCGCGCGCGTTCGGCTCTATCCCCAGGTTATCCACGAACGACTTGTCTATTTTCAACACGCTGATGGGGAACTTCGTCAGGTAGGAAAGCGACGAATACCCGGTGCCAAAATCGTCGATTGAAATGGAAAACCCGTGGCGGCTGAGCGAATTGAGCAGGTTGATCGCCGATTCGACGTTGCGGACGATGATGCTTTCGGTCACCTCCAGTTCCACGTCGCGCGGGTTCAGCCCGCAATCGCCCACGATGGCGATGAGGTTTTTCAGAATGTTCATGCTGTCGAGGTTTTTGGTCGACAGGTTGACGGAAACCTTGAACAGTTCCGCCCTGCCGCTGAACATCCGCTTGATCTCTTTGGTGAAGAGGCACGCCTTCTCCATGATGAGCGTATCCATTTCCACGATCATCCCCGTCTGTTCCGCAACCGGGATGAATTCCCCCGGGCCGCCGAATTTGCCGATGGATTCCGGCCAGCGGGCCAGCGCCTCCATGCCGATCATCCGGCCGCTGCGCAGGTCGATCTTCGGCTGGTAGTGGGCGATCATCTCCCTGTTCCGTATCGCCTTGCGGAACTGGATCTCCAGCTCCATCCGGTTGATCGCCTTCCGGTTCAGCGATTCGGTGAAGTAATGGAAGTTGTTCCTTCCCGTTTCCTTCACGTGGTACATCGCCAAGTCGGCGTTCTTTAACAGGTTCACGGCGGTTTCGCCGTTTTCGGGATAGATCGCAATGCCGATGCTGACGGTCACATACAGTTCGTTACCGCCCAGCGAATACGGCTCCGCCAGCCGCTCCTGCACGCGCGAGGCCACAATGCCGATCTCCTCTTCCTTCTCCACCCCTTCGAGGATGATGGTGAACTCGTCGCCGCCGATGCGCGAAACCGTATCGACATCCCGCGCGCAGTGGACCAGCCGCCGGGAGATCTCCTTCAGCAGCATATCCCCCACATCGTGCCCCAGGCTGTCGTTGATGTGTTTGAAATTATCCAGGTCGATAAACATCACGGCGAACTTGGCCCGTTTGCGCCCGGCGCGGTTGACCACCTGTTCCAGCCGGTCCATGAAAAGGTGCCGGTTGGGAAGCTTGGTCAGCGGATCGTGGTACGCACGGTGCAACAACTCTTCTTCGTTATGTTTCACCTTGGTCAGGTCATGAACCATCGAGGCGTAATACACCTCGTCCTGATGGGTGGGATCTTCCAGTTTGGTGATGGCCATCCTCTGGGGATAGACGTTGCCATCTTTGCGCCTGTTCCACACTTCCCCCTGCCACGCGCCGTAAAAACTCAGGCTGTCCCACATATCGCGGTAGAATTCACGGTCGTGTTTTCCCGATTGAAGAATGCGGGGCGTTTGGCCCAGCGCCTCTTCAAATGAATAGCCCGACATCTGGAGAAACGCGTTGTTTGCATATACGATGGTGCCGTTCTTCTTGGTTATCAGTATCCCTTCCGATGCGTTTTCGACAAGTTTCAGCGCCAGATCGGGAAGGTTTTTTACGTCCGTCACCGTTTCTTTTTCAAGTGTGCTATTCGTTTTCAACGGCATTTCCCTCTCAACACTGTTTTTCCCGTAAAATCACCACATGCGGGTTATTTGACTCTTTTTAATGCAATGGTCGTGCCTGGCGAAAATCAGATTTGAACAAACGCCGCAAAAACAACATTATAAATATTTGGCTGTTGATAACTATTTGACGCATACCCCAAAAACTAGAGGGTAAGTATACCAGCCGCCTACCAAACACGGAGCGGTTCTACACAAAAAGGCAAGGTGCATATCTGTTCCTGCCCCCCTCATCAGCGCAAAGCGTAAAAACCGTTTGGCGCCGATTGGCGGTTCAACTTCCCCGGAAGAATACGGTATAATTTTTCGTATACGGGAGGTACTTTGTTTCCAGCAATCGGGCCGATCAGCAAAATCATCAAACTGCTTCATTCCGAGGTGAAGCCATGGCAGCTTGCCACCGGGCTATGCTTTGGCATGGTGATGGGCATCACCCCGCTGGTTAACCTGCATAACCTGTTCATCCTTTTTTTGTGCCTGGTCATCGCGGTCAACTTCGGGGCGGTCACGCTGGGGCTGGCGCTGTTCAGCATCGTAGGGTTCATCATAGATCCGCTGGCCGATAAAATCGGCCTTTCGCTTCTGAACGACCCCGCGTTGCGCGATTTCTGGACGCGGCTGTACAACACCCCCACCCTTACCTGGACGCACTTCAACAACAGCATCGTGCTGGGCAGCCTGGTCATCGCGCTGGCGCTGTTTGTTCCGCTGTGGGCGGCCACCTGGTTCTTCGTCCGCTTCTACCGCGAAAGGATAATGGCCGGGATGGAAAAGCTGAAGATCATGAAGGTGCTGAAAGGTTCCTCGCTGTACCAAACCTACACCAAGATACGGAATTGGACTGAATAATGCGCTGGAAGACCACCTTGGCCCTCGTCGCCGTCATCGTGGCGGGGTACCTCTTCTTCGCCTTTTATTTCGACGGCTTTGTCAAAAAGCAGGTAGAGGCGGCCGGTTCGGCGGCCGTGGGGGCGAAGGTGGAACTGAAAGGGCTGTCCATCAGCTTCCTGCGCCAGTCGGTAACGCTGAGCGGCTTGCAGGTGGCCGACCCCGGCAACCCCTGGAATAACCTGTTTACCCTGCGCTCGGCCAATTTCGATTTCGACCTCGGGGCCGCCGCGATGGGACACATCGTGATAGAAAACGTCTCGGCCGATACCCCCATGTGGGGCACCCGCCGCGACACCTGGGGGGGCATAGAAAAAAAGCCCGAGCCGCCACCCACCCCATCGAAGGGATTGGGGATAGACTGGAAAGCCTACATCCCGCCGATGGAACTGCCAAAAGATTTCGACCCGGTGAAATACGTAAAGCCCGAAACCATGGCCTCCATCAAGACGATCGAGGCGGGGGTAAAATATTTTGAAGGGCGCGACAAATACTGGGCCGACCGCTATCAGGCGCTTTCGGCCGAATATGAGTCAATAAAATCCTCGCTGAACATCACTGTGAACACACCGCAGGATGTGCTGAAGGCGGTGGAGGCCATCAAGAAGATAGACGA
>JAKAGL010000179.1 GCA_021815535.1 bacterium | reverse complement strand
ATATTCGCAACCGCTATCTCGAGGGCGAGCCGGTAATGACGATGGAACTGGTCGGGTTGCTATTGAATTGGTTGAAGAACCACATACAGACGGTTGACCGCGCCTACGGCCCGCACTTGAAGGCCGCCGGCGCATAAGCGCGGTTTAGGCGGTCAGGCCTTGATGTTGAACAGTCGCAGGCGGTTCCCCCGGAAGACGCAAACGGCGAGAAGGCCGTTTGCACACGCCGCCAGCGCTCCCACGGCGACCGTCTTCAGGGCTGGCACAAGCCAAGCCGCCGAAAGCGTTTGATCGGCGGCGGCAACGATGTTCCGCGCGTAGTCGATAAAGTAAATGTTTCCCGCCCCATCGGGCCAGATGCCGTTGATGTCGCCGAAGGCAAGGCCGGTTTCCTTGAATTGCCGAAGCGCGCCATTGGATGCGTCAACCGAGGCCAACATGCCGTTTCGTCCGGCGATGACCGCGCCGTTCATCAAGGCGAAGCCAAGCACGCCGCCGAGCTGTTCGAAGGGGGTCCCTTTCAGGGGAATGCCGCGTATCAATGTTCCTGCCGAGGTGTAAACGTTAATTCCCTCACCGTCGAAGAAACTGGCGAAAATGTTGCCTTCGCCGTCAACCTGGATGCGGTAGACGCGGCGTTCTCCGGTTTTTTCCAGCGTGATCTCGCGGACAAACGAGCCATCGGGGGCGAACCGCGCGATAGACGGGGAAAATATCCTGGTGACCAGCAGGCCGCCATCGGGCGTGAATGCAATATCCATGGGAACATCGAACTTTCCAGGTCCCCGGCCATAGGCGCCCAAACTGCGCAACGGGCGCAGGTCCTTTCCATATACCGACACCGTGGAGCGGGCAACCACGTAAAGATTTCCCGCCGCGTCGAAAAGGGCCGCCGATGGCCCGGTCAGTTGGTGAAATCCCCCAGCGGTCTCATAAATACCGCCGATGGCGCGCCGGACCTTTGCCGCCGCCTGCGGCAATGCCGCGCGTGCCAGTGCCAGATGCGCCCCCAACAGCGACAGATAGTTTGCGGCGGCGGCAGCGGCGGCTTGGCGGATCTTCAAATCCTGTTTCTCGGCAGGAGAGGCCGAAGATGCCAGTTGTTGAAGTATGGTATCGGCGGAGGCGGATTCGCCAAATCCCGCGGCGGCCACTTCAGCGGCAAGGACATCGAGGGCGGCGGCGGTCTGTTCCGCCGCGCCGGGCGGCAGGCAGGCGGTTTTGGCGGCAAACAGCGCATAGCGGACGAGGTATTCCAGCATCAGGCCCGCGATGTAACGCTCCTGGAACATCAGATGGTACGTCAGCAATGAAGTTTTGCGCAGCATCATCGCCGCCTGTTTCGGGTCCGATTTTTCGGCCAACGGCAACAGCAGGGTATTACGTAGCAACTCCGCGCGAAGAGGGGCGTTCTCGCCGACGAATTTGGCAAACTCGGCGTGATAAAACGCGGTGATCTTTTCCCACGCGGCGGGGTCGGCGGCCTTGCCCTCTTGCGTTCCCCCGTCCCAAAGCGCCGCCAGCAGGGAATAAACCGGCCGCTGCACGGCGGGGTGAATGTTCTCTTCCCTGCCCAGCAGATCCCACGCTTCAGGGGGAGTATTGGCTTGCAGCCACTCCGATACCGCCTGGGGTCCGGCGGCTTCCAGCAAAGCTTCAACGCCGTTGAGAATGTTCAGGCGCGTGGCGGCTTCTTCGGGAGCGTCGAGCAACAGGCCGAGCGCCGGACCGATCTGTTCCGCCACGTTCTTCTTTTCAACCAGGCCTACGGCGGCCAATGCGGCGGTCTCGAAGTGCGCATCTGCGGCTATGCCCGAAAGGGCGCGGTACTCATAGGCCGTCTGTGAAAGTCTGTTTTCATTAAGGGTGAACGCGGTTCGTTCCGCGGGTGGCGAGTTGAAATTCAGCGCCGGGGCTTCTTTTGCGGCATCGGCAAACCACGTATCGCGTTTCTTCGCAATCGCGGCCACTAACGCTTGACCCGCCGACAGCGATTTCAGGCGGGCGGGGACTTCCTGCCCGGCAAGCGCCAGCCGCCGGCGGAATTCCGAAATTTTGCGCAACGCGGCCGCTGTACGTTTGAAATCAGCGCTCAGGTTCAAAAGCGATTTGATCGAGCGCCATCGGGCAACCATGAAATCGTCCGCGTTGCCGTTTCCCATCAACACTATCTTTTCGATTTGAAGCGTGGCGGCGCTGTTTTCATCTGCCGCTGCCGTTTTGCGGGCCAGTAGGTCATCGATCGCTTTCCATTGCGCGGCGGCCGCTTCATCGAGCAGGCGGCAAAAGGCGGCGGCGCCGGTATGCGGCGGCGCTATGGGCGGAGGGAGCGGGGCAAAATCGTTTTCAGGCAACAGGGCGGCAAGTTCGCTGAAAGGGGAGGCGGCGGCATCGCCGAGTGCGCCGAATGCCGTTCTCCAATCCCCGGCGTCAATCGCGCCTAAAGCGTCTTTTAAATGGAAGGCGGAGGGGGCTTCCAGCGCGCAACCGGCATCGTGCTGCGCGTCGATTGAAAACATGGCTACATTGGGCGTCATCCCTCCCGCCACGAAGATGGCGTTTCCGGCGCATGCGATCGCCACGGGCATCTCCACGCCATGCACCAGGTACTGATACAGGCTGGTTCCCCGCGGTGACAAAACATGCACCGCCTCGCGGTTGAACTGCGTTACATGCAGGTTGCCAGCCGCATCGCAGGCGGTTCCCACCGGGTAACGCAACCCCGGCGTTGAATAGGCGCTGATATAGTTTCCCGACGCGGAAAGTTTAACCACCCGGTGGTTGTTGGTGTCTGCAATATAAAAGTTGCCCGCCGCATCGGCGGCAAGCGCGGTGGGAAACTCGAAAACCGGCGGAGAAAAAAGTTCCGGCGGCACCGCCGACGCATAGAACCGGGCCTGTTCGTCCGCGCTTCCCCGCTTGCCGAATACCGCGGTGGAAACGCCCTCTGGCGTGAATAGCTGGATCCGGTGGTTCGATTTTTCCAGCACCGCAACCATCCCGTTCACAAACGCCACGCCGCACGGCTCGTCAAGCTGTCCCGCGCCGGTTCCCAGCGAGCCGATGCTTCCCTTGATGGCGAGGTCGGGGCCGATGATGACGATGCGGTGGTTCCACCCGTCGGCCACGTAGACCGTGCCGTTGGGGGCGATGGCGATGCCGCGCGGATAGCGGAATTCACCCGCTCCGGTGCCGTGCTTGCCGATAACGGTTATAAGTGAGTAGTCGGGCGCGTAAACCAGTACGCGGTGATTGAATTCATCGGTGACGAAGATGCGCCCCTGCGGGCACACGGCGATCCCGGCGGCGGGCGAAAGCCCTTCGCCGTGGTGAAACGCGCCGGTCTGATCCAGTGAAACAAGAAGGCCGGAGGGAACCGCCGCCAACGCGGCCCGCCGTTTTCCGGTAACGGATACGTTTTCAAGGAAGGCGCGCAGTTCCTTGGCCCCGTTGTAAGTTGCCCTCTGATACCCCATGTATCGTTTGATGTTAAAGGAAGGAGTGGGTAAAAACAACACCTTTTCCCTTTTTTGAGGAAGGGGAAAATGGCCGGGATGAGTGGATTTGAACCACCGACCCCTCGCTCCAGAACTGTGTATTTAGCCTATGGAAAATCACTTAAGAACGAGAGGTATAGCAATATTCCTTGCGTGTAAATAAATAAAAAAAAGAATAACTGAACTCTACATCTTCCAGGGGGGACGCCACCTGAGTACGCTGGATGCATATAATGGCATAGTGAAAAATCTCTTTGCATACGATGCCAGCGGGCACCTCGCTTCCGTTACCGACGCTTATGACAACGTCATTACCGTGGAACGCGACGCGGCGGGCAAGCCGCTAGCAATCGTTGCGCCCGACGGGCAAAGAACGTCGCTTTCGCAGAACATCGCCCTGCTGGACGCCAACGGTAAGGTGATAAAAAGCCAAACGCCGGGCTTGGCCGATGTGGATTATACGTACGACGCGCGTGGACGCCTGACCGGCGTCAGCACGGGGGTGGCGCCGGATGCGCGCGGCACTTCGCTTGCCTACGGCGCGGATGGCAACGTCGCTTCCGTGACGGACGCGATGGGGGGTATAATCGGCTATACCTATGATGGAGCGGGACGGGTTACCAGCAAGACGCTGAAAGATGGCCGGGTGATCAATTTCACGTACGACGCGAACGGGAACGTGACCAGCATCACGCCGCCGTCGCGGCCGATGCACCAGTTTGCCTATAACGGGGTTGATAAGGAAACTCTCTACACCCCTCCGGCGGTAACCGGCGGCGGCGCTACGCGATATGCGTATAATCTGGATAAGCAACTCACCGCCATCACCCGCCCCGACGGTCAGGTGGTGGACATTCGTTACGATACGGCGGGTCGGCTGGTCTCGATGAGCGCCCCCGGCGTGGCAACGGCGTATGCGTATGACGCCGCCAGCGGGCATTTGCAAAGCGTTTTGGCCTCTTCCGGCGAAACCTTGGACTATACCTACGACGGCTTCCTGCCGCTGAGCGAAACGTGGAGCGGACCGGTGGCAGGCAGCGTGGCGCGGACGTATAACGCCGATTTCCGGGTAACGTCGCTAAATGTGAACGGAACAAACAACATTCCCCTTGCGTATGATGCGGATGGATTGCTGACCGGGGCCGGAAGTCTGGCGATGACCCGCAGCGCGCAGACCGGCTATGTGACCGGTGCCACGCTGGGGGGCATTTCAACAGCGTATAGCTACAACAGTTTTGGTGAGCTTGCCAGCGAGCGGCACACGGGGGCGGGGAGCGTTCTTTACGATGTTGCCTATACCCGCGACAAGCTGGGCCGCATCACGCAGAGGATAGAGACACTCGGGGGCGTAGCAAGCACCTTTGGATATATATACGACACCGCTGGGCGTTTGGTGCAGGTGACCAAGGACGGCGCCGTCATCTCGGCCTATGCCTACGATCAAAATGGCAACCGGCTGGGGAAGACCGATTCCATCGGCACCACCGCTGGCACGTATGATGCGCAGGACAGGTTACTAACCTACGGCACGAATAGCTACAGCTATACTGCCAACGGCGAATTGCAAAGCAAGACCAATCCGCAGGGCGCCACCAACTATACCTACGACGTGTTGGGCAATCTGACCGCTGTCACCTTGCCTGGTGGCACTCTCATCGAATACCTCATCGACGGTTCCAACAGAAGGATAGGAAAGAAGGTCAACGGAGTTCTTGTTCAGGGCTGGCTCTATGCCAACCAGCTTAATCCCATCGCTGAAATGGATGGCGCTGGCAACGTGGTGAGTACTTTTGTCTACGGCACCAAGGGGAACGTCCCTGACTATATGGAGAAGAACGGCACTACGTATCGCATCATCAGCAACCACCTTGGCAGCCCGGTGATGGTTGTTGATTCTGCTACCGGCACCGTTGCCCAGGCCGTTACCTACGACGAGTTCGGCAACATTATCGCCGACACGAATCCTGGTTTTATTCCCTTTG
>JAKAGL010000178.1 GCA_021815535.1 bacterium | reverse complement strand
GTTGCCGAAATCCCCGTCGGTACGCCGGGGGCCGGAACCTGCGGCGTGACGCTCACCTCGCTGGAAACTGCGCTCTCCCCGCCGGCATTCACCGCCGTCACCACAAAATAATATGCCGTGCCGTTGGCCAGGCCGGTGACCGCGCCGCCAGAGGTGGCGTTAGATACCTTTGTGCCGTTGGCGATGGTTACATTGGCGGCAGCGCGATAGTAGATGTTGTAGGAAACAGCCCCGGAAACCGGGTTCCATGTAATGCCGGCCTGCCCATCGCCGGCTGTTACCCCGATACCCGTGGGGGAAGAGGGGGCGGCGGGAATGCCGGCGGTGGAAACAGTCAACGATATTGATGCCACGATGGCGGCAACGGAATCGTCGGCCGCGCCGATGGATGCCGTGCCAGAGGCTGCATCATAGTTATTCGCAATATCTTCCGCCAGCGTGGAAGCCACGGCGGCGGCATCCGGATCTGCCGCGATCTGCGTCATCACCGCGCTTACGTTTACCGACGACAGGGCGGATGCAACGCTTGCCCCCTGTTCGCCCGCATTCGCCACGCCCAGCACCTGGGCCAAGACCATCACATACGCCGTGGTTGTAGGCGTTACGTCCACAGACGTGTTCGTGGCAACGGAGGGCAAAAACGCCTTGAGAACAAGGTTGCCGGTTTGAACGCGGATGAAGTAGTTGTTGCCGGGGGAAACTGAAACGGCATACGTACCATCGGCATTCACCGTGCCGGCGCCGATCACCGTGCCGGCGGAATCAACCGCCTGCACAGCGGCGCCCGCCCAATCAACAGCCGACACCGCGCGGCCAACCGCCACAGCATCAACGGACAGCTTGGCCTTTGCGAGCGCAGAAACCGAACCGGTGATCTTCACGGTTGCTGAAGGCGAGGGAGTGGAAACTCCGCCGCCACCGCCGCCGCAGGCGCTTAAAACCCCCATGGCAATAAGCGCCGCCAACAATCGAAAGGGGCCGCCCTTACGCAAAAGCGCGGGTGGACGCCGTTTCGCGCGGAAAGCACTTTTATTCATCATTCACAAGCCGATCGCGACAATGCAAACCCGTTACAGCAACCTGTCAGTTGGAGAGGTAATCTTTGCGGTAGCCAACCACTTTGACAAGGTACTGGCGCGTTTCTTCGTAGGGAAGGTTGTTTTTCAATTTTTCGTACAACTGAGGCGGCTGCATGGCGTTAATGAGATTGAACGCTTCGCCGCGGTCTTTGGAAAAAGTTTTCAGCACGTTCCCCGATCCTGTGTTGTATCCGGATATGACGCAGTATTCGCGCGAAACGGGGTTTTGCACCGATTGAAAATATTCATCCCGCAACAGCGCCACGTAGGTGGTTCCCAGCTCGATATTGTTTTCCGCGTTAAAGAGATAGTCCTTGGTGGGCATCTGGTCGACCCCCTTTGCCCGCCGGTAGGCGTCGCGCCCGCCGCTGGCGGGAACCAGTTGCATCATCCCATACGCCGGAACATTGCTCATGGCAAACGGGTTGAAATTGCTTTCGGTGCGGATGAAGGCGAAGATGAGGCTTTCACTCACATTCAGCTTTTTGGCGTATCGGGCAACAACCGGCCTGTACTCATCCGCCTTTTTGTTGCTGAAATTGCTTATCAGCGGGAACTCGGTGTAATAAACCGTTTTTGTCCCCTCCCCCGATTCGATACTCCGCTCCTTCATGCGGTTCTTCACCAGCCACTCCGCAAACGCTTCGGCCTGGGCCTGCCCGGTTATCGGCCGCTTCCCCTGATCCAGCACCATGCCGTCCAGATACGGTTTGCCTTTCAATTGAATATTCTTATCCGAGAACAGATCAACCGCGCGCGGATCATCGGGGGTCAGCAGCGTGGTGACCACGGCGTTCCGCAGCGATTCTTCCTTCTTTTCGGGCACCAGCGTCTCAACCGTCACGGTCAGTTTGTCGAAATCGACGATCGCCCTGCTCTTGTAGTTCTGCACATATTTCACGTATTCCTTTTTGGTGGGAACTTTTGTTTCCTCTTTGCCCCACTCCTTGCCGACGGCTTTGTACAGCGCCTCCATCACCTTTTCATATTCCGCTTTAAGCAGCTTCATATCTTTCGCGATGCGGGCGGGATCTTCCGCATATTGCACCGCCTTTTGTTTGGCCAGCGCCGTAGACGCCTGTTCAAGCGCTTTTTGGGGATTTTTGCTGGTGGCGATATCAATCCCCTGCGAGACCGCCTGCTTCAGCGTACAGGCGGGCAACACCGCCAGAAGCAGGAGGACAAGAAACTTTTTAAACATCAATAGCCCTCGACAGATGTTATGCCGTTATGCAACAGGTGAAAACTACGGGACGGATTATACCTTCCCGTAGCGCAGGAAAAAAGCGGGGCGGCAAAATGACGCGCCCCGCCGTACCGTTATTTATAGCTCTTGAGGAATTCGATCAGGTGACGCGGCCCAAGCCCGTTGCTGCCGCCGGTCTGGTACGGATTGGACGGTTTCGCGGCATAGGCGGTTCCGGCGATATCAAGATGCGCCCACGGGTAATCGGTGAACTTTTTCAAGAACCGGGCGGCGGTGATCGCGCCGCCATAGCGGTCCCCTACGTTCTTCACATCGGCGACCGAGCTCTTGATCTGGTCATCGTATTCTTCCCACAACGGAAGTTCCCAGCAGCGCTCGCCGGTTTTTTCCCCGGCGGACTTCAGCACGGTCACCAGTTTGTCGTCGGTGCCGAAAAGTCCCGTCGCGCAGCTTCCTAACGCCACCATGCAGGCGCCCGTCAGGGTGGCAAGGTCCACCACCGCGCGCGGCTTGTATCTCTTTGCGTAATCCAGCGCGTCGGCCAGGATGAGGCGCCCCTCCGCGTCCGTATTGATGATCTCGATGTTGATGCCGCTGGCGCTCCGCACGATATCGCCCGGCTTGACGGCGCGGCCGCCCGGCATGTTCTCGGTGCAGGGAACCAGGCCGACAACATTCATCTTAAGTTTGAGTTGGCCGACGGCCGCCATCGTGGCGATCACCGCGCCGCCGCCCGACATGTCGAATTTCATGTCTTCCATGCTGCCGGACGGCTTTATGGAAATGCCGCCGGTATCGAACGTCAGCCCTTTCCCCACGAACACCATCGGCTTTTGGGTTTTCGGCCCTTTCATGTATTCCATAACGATGAACTTCGGCTCCTCGGCGCTCCCCTTGGCCACCGCCAGGAATGACCCCATTTTCATCTTCTCAAGTTCGCGCCGCCCGTATACGCGGCATTTCACGCCGGCCTTGCGGCTGGCGCGCATGGCGGCATTGGCCAGGAAGGTGGGAGTGGCGACGTTGCCGGGGTGGTTTCCCAGATCGCGGGCGAAATACACGGCCCCGCAGATTATTTCCGCGGCATTGAGCCCTGCCTTGATCTTGGCCCCATCTTTCCCCGCCGCAAAGAGGATGGACTTCAGCCCGTCCCCGCCGTTGTCGTCTTTCTTGCGGTACGGGGTGAACGTGTACTGCGAAAGCAATATCCCTTCGGCGGCGGCTTGCGCCGCTTCGTCAGGGGGGAACTCCTTCGCCAGCCCGTCAAGGGACAGGGCTACCGTTTCCGCGCCCGCGCCTTTGGCCGCGCGCGCGGCCGACGCGGCGGCCCGGCGTATGGTCTCCAGGGTGCATTCGTCCTTTTTTCCCAATCCCGCCAGCAACACCGTTTCGGCAGGCAGTTTTCCCAAGGTATCAATTGCGCGCACGGAACCTTTTTTCGCTTTGTACTTCTTTCCCTTCAGCAACGCCGCAACACGCCCTCCCAGACGGGCGTCGACCGATTTGGGTGCGGCATCCCCTTCATACAGGAACAGAATGGCGGCGCCCGCCGGTATACGCTCCAGCGGCTTGTCGGCGATGTGCATTTTTATCATGATTAATTCTCTTTCTTTGTTGTCATCAAAGACGTTATAAAATAGGTTTTAACGAACCCGAGTATAGTACATTTTCCGGAGAAAAACGAAACATGAACAGACGCATCGCAACACTGCTTTTTGCCGCGTTCATCCTGTCAACGGCCGCCGCATACGCGGGGGAACGCGCATTCGACGCGGATTCGTTTGAGTACAATGTCAACGCCTCGCCGCAGATACATAGCCGGAGATTCACCTGCAAAGTGGATTACTTCCAGGATGGATTTGTGAAAGTGGTCCAGATAAAAAATTTCATCAATAAAAAATCCGATCCCGACGTCATCGTGAAAATAGTGTCATCCAACAACAACGTGGCAAGCATGCTCTATAACAGCAAGATGGAATTGGTGACGGAATATCCGCGGGGAAAATTCGTGAACGAAAACCTTTTCACCTTCGCCGGCGGCGACGCCAACCGCCAGATCACCGGAAGCTGGTTCATCGACCCCGACTATCTGATGAGCGATTTCTCGATGCGGGACGCCAGCGGAGCGTTGCTCTATAAAGAGACGGTGGTCTACACCGCCAAATCCCCCTCCCGCTGACCGGAACCCGGCGTTCCGTTTTTCGGACGCCGGATGCGGCGGGGGACGGTCATTTTTTCCTGCCGTATCCGGTCTTTGAAAGTACCGCAACCACGGCGGCGCGGTTCTCTTTTTTCGCGATGGCCAGGGCGGTTTCGTTCCGCTGGTTTCGGCGATCCGGATCCGCCCCCTTTTCCAGCAGCAAAGATGCGATCTCGGGATCTTCCAGTTTCGCGGCCCACATAAGCGGCGTCCATCCGCGCTTGTCGGCGGCGTTTACGTCCGCGCCCCGCGCCAGAAGCGCCCTCACAAGGCCGGCCTGATTCTCCTCGGCCATGTTGATGATGTTTATAAGGATGGTTTGCTTACCGTCGTTGTCCTGCACGTTCACATCTTTCGAAAGAGGAAGGAGGTACGCAACCATTTCGGTAAGCCCTTCGTACGAAGCGGCCCACACCGCCGTTATTCCGTCACTGGACGCCCTGTTGGGGTCCGCGCCGGCATCGATCAGCGCCTTTACGATATCCAGATGGTTTTTCCCCGCCGCTTCGATCAATGGGGTGTGGCCTTCCTTGTCGGCGCGGTTCAGATCGGCCCCTTTTTTCAACAGCGATTGCACGATCTCGGCGTATCCGTTTTCGGCGGCCATGCAAAGAACCGGCCTGCCCTGCGGGCTGGCGGTATTGGGGTCGGCTCCGGCGTTAAGCAGAACATCCACACTGGCGTCATCCCCCGCCAGAACGGAAAACAGGATGGCGGTCTGCCCAAGCTCATCCCTGAAGTTGGGATCGAAACCGCCGTCAACCATTGACTTCAGGGTTACCGTGTCATGCTCCTGCGCCGCTTTAAGAAAAGCGGCCCCTCCCTCTTGCGGGGGAGCCGCCTGCGCGATAAGGGAAATGGCCGCAAAGAAAAGTACCAACAGCACCTTCTTCATCGCGGCCCCCCCTTTTGCAAAATGTTACTTTTTCAGATCCTCAAATTCAGCATCGACCACATTCCCCGGTCCGCCTGCCGCCCCGCCGGGGCCTGCATCGCCGGCCGGGCCGCCTTG
>JAKAGL010000177.1 GCA_021815535.1 bacterium | reverse complement strand
GGATCCGCGCGTCGTCGCCGCGCGCGGCGATCCGCCCGTCTTTCACCGCGTGGTTTATTTTCCGTTCCACTTCTTCTGCCGCAAGCGATTTATGCAGGGCGTCCTCGATCCTTCCCAACTGTTCGTTCATGTTTTCGCATTTGTGGATGCCGTTGGTGAGCCGGTCGCGCGTGTCGGAGGGTTTTTGCAGGATTTCCGCGGCTTTGGCCCCCAACGCGTCCGACGGCGGGGTGAACGGCTTGCCGAACGGGAATATGAGCAGTTTCAGCAGCAAGGCGGCCGTGCGGCTGGGGAGGTTTTTCAGGAACCCGGCCAGCGCCTCCTGCGCACGGTACAGCGCGTCCTCAACAGCCCAGCGGACGAGCGGCATATCTTCCGGGTGCAGGCCGTCATCGGCGTAACGCTTCAGCGATGCGCTGGCGATGTAGAGATTGCTGACGGTATCGGCCAGCCGTCCGGCCAGTTTTTCCTTTCTCTTGAGATTGCCGCCGAGGGTCAGCATCGCAACGTCTGCGGCGATGGCGAACGCGGCGCTCAACCGCCCGATGCGCCGGTAGTAAACGGCCGACGGCCCCCCCACCGGATACGGCAGAAACACCCCCCCCGTAATTGCGGAGACGAACGAACGGGCGGCGACGGAGAAGGTGAATCCGACGTGGCCGAAGAACGCCCTGTCGAATGCGGCAAGTCCGCGCCGCTTGTCCTTGTCAGCGGTGGCTTCCATTTCTTTCAGCACCCAGGGATGGGCGCGGATAACCCCCTGCCCGAAAACGATCAGCGTACGGGTAAGGATGTTTGCTCCTTCCACCGTGATGCTGACCGGCAGGCCCTGGTATACGCGCCCCATGAAATTATGCGGGCCGAGCACGATGGCGGCTCCGCCCTGCACGTCCATAGCGCGGTTCACGATCTGCCGGCACCGCTCGGTGAGGCTGTATTTCGATATGGCCGACAGGAGCGACGGGGCCTCCCCCATATTGATCGCGCCTACCGTAAACAGCCGTGCCGAATCCAGCCCGTAGGTAAGGCCGGCCATTTCGGCCAAAGCCTCTTCCACCCCTTCGAATTTCGCCACCGGCATGTGGAACTGCCGCCGTATCCGGGCATACGCCCCCACGCCCCGGCAGGCAAGTTTCGCCGACGCGGCGCTGACCGCGGGAAGCGATATGCCGCGCCCGATGCCCAGCCGCTCCATCAACATCCGCCATCCTTGCCCGGCGTAATCCTTGCCGCCGACAATGTAGTCGAGCGGAACGAAAACATCCTTGCCCCAGATGGGGCCGTTGATGAACGGAATGCTGAGCGGGTCGTGCCGCGGTCCGATGGTTATTCCCTTCGTATTGGTCGGTATCAGGGCGACCGTGATGCCGGGATATGTGTTATCCCCCATCAGGTTGTTGGGATCGTACAGGTGGAATGCCAGCCCCATCACGGTGGCGTAGGATGAAAGCGTGATGTAGCGCTTCTCCCAGTTCAGCCGCATGCCGATGATTTCCTTGCCCTCGAACATCCCTTTTTCCACGATGCCGCTTGCCTTGATGCTGGTGGCGTCGCTCCCTGCTTCCGGCTCGGTAAGCGCGAAACAGGGAATCTCGGTGCCGATGGCAAGGCCCGGCAGGTAGCGTTTCTTTTGTTCCGGCGTGCCGTAGTGCAACAACAACTCGGCGGGTCCCAGCGAGTTCGGCACCATGACCGTAATGGCGGCGGTGCCGCTTCTGCTGGCGACCTTCATCACCACTTCGCTGTGGGCCAGCGCAGAGAACTCAAGTCCGCCGTATTCCTTCGTGATAATCATCCCGAAGAATTTTTCCTTTTTCATGAAAGCCCAAACCTTCGGCGGCAGATCGTGCAGCTTGTCGGTTATCTCCCAGTCGTCGAGCATGTTGCACAGCTCTTCAACGGGGCCTTTGAGAAACGCCTGTTCTTCGGCGGTGAGTTTCGGCTTTGGGATGATGTGCAGGGCATGCCAGTCCGGTTTGCCGGCGAAAAGGTGCTTTTCCCAAAAAACGGTCCCCGCATCCAACGCCTCGCGCTCGGTTTTGGAGATGGGGGGCATGATATTCCTAAAGATGCGGAGTATGGCGGGCGTGAGAAGTACGCGGCGCAGCGGCGGCAGGTTCAGCACCAGCGCCACAGCGGTATAAATCCCCCATACGGTGATAAGACCCGTCGATAGGGGCCCGCCGTAACTTTCCGCCGCCAGAAAGGCGTAACCAAGCAGAGTCACGGCGATAATGCCCATGCGGTAATAGAGAATGATAAGAAGCGCGAATAAGGCAACCAAGGTCCAAATGATGCAGATCATCTCGTATTCCCTTTCTGTAGGTCTATGATAATACTACTACAAAACAGAACCGCTTTCCGGCCTCGACAACCTGCCGGCATGCCATTATCCTTTGCCAAAAACAGGGCTTTCGGAACGCCAGTCACTCTGCCGCACGGTGGCATTGATCTGGGCAATTTCCGGCTTTACATCCAGCAATGCCATGGCGTTGGTGAAATTCGGGGTAAGCCCCGCCTTCTCCAGTTCCTCAAAAAGCCGGTCCATCATTTTCATATCGGTGGCGTTATCGATGGTAAGGCGGAAATCGCGCTGCATCCAAACCGGCGGCAGAAGGGTATTTATCCTGAAACTGCCAGGGTGCTCGTGGATGTACGGCGTGACATGCTCGCGGCAATAGGAAGCCGTGGCTTCGCGCCGCATCGAATCCAGAGCGCGGAAGCTGATGACCTCTCCCACCGAGCCGAGCGGATACCTGCCGGCGTTGGTGAGATCGGCCCCCGTTTCGACATGCGATTCGATCATTAAATCCATAAAATCCGCCGCCACGAGCGGGCTGTCGGCGCAGAGGCGGATCACCGGGTCGGCGTTCAACGCCGCCGCCGCAAGGTGGTAGCGGCCCAGCACGTCCTCCGCCGGACCGCGCACGCACGGTATGCCCAGGCTTTGCACATATTCGTCGAGCACGTCGTCCTCGGGCAAATCCGGCACGGCGACGGCGATCCCTTCGGCATTGGAAAAGGCGTGCGCCCCCTCGATAAGCCACGCGATAAGCGGCATGCCGTGGAGAGAATGCAACGTTTTACTGGGAAAGCGGCTGCTTCCCATGCGGGCCTGGATAATAATGACAGGATTTCCTTTAACGGTCATTTTGCCCTCCGCGGGAAATGCACTTTTCTTCCGTCATTATCGGCGGACCGGTATACCGCGAGAATCAGTTCCAGGGCGTCGCGCGCCTCCGCGCCGCTGGATACCGGTTCGTGGCCGGTTTCGATGGCGCGGACCAGCTCCCGCACGCATCCGGTAAAACTGTTTTCGCGCCTGCGCGGATTTTTGAACGGGACAGACGCCAACTCGTGAAAGCCGGTGTAATGGCGGCTGGTAAAATTGCGGAAAGCGTGTATGCCGCCGTTGCCGATGACGATACGGCCGTTTTCAAATTGCAGATCGAGATCGAATTTGAAATAATTCCGCTCTCCTCCCCCTTCCACGAATACCGTAACGCCGTTGCGGAGCATGATGATCCCCCCGGCGGCGGTTTCGATATTTGCTTTGCCGTGGCGGCGCTTGTCGAATCCCATCACCCATCCGGCGGGGCCGCCGAAGTAAAGCACCAGGTCCAGCAGGTGGGTTCCATCGTGCAACAGTGTGCCACCGGTATATTTTTTCCGCCCCAGCTTTGGCGGCGGCAGGGAAAGCGCCTGCGCGAAGATGGTCTTCAGCGCACCCAGTTCCTTCTTATCCACGATTTCCTTGACGCGCGAGAAATTGCTGTCGAACCGCCGCTCGTGCCCTACCAGCAGTTTGATCCCCCGTTTTTTGCACGCGGCGATAATGCGGTCGGCTTCTGCGAGGCTGGCGGTGATCGGCTTTTCCAGATAGATCCCTTTTACGTGCGGATTCTTTGCCGCCGCCAGGGCTATCCCGCAATGCGATTCCGTCCAGGTGGCGATACTGACGATATCCATCTCCTCGCGCGCCAGCATCTCACGGTAATCGCGGTAGCAACGGTCGGAAGGGACGCGCCACTTGTCGCGGAATTTCGCCAGCCGCCAGCGGTCGATATCGCACGCGGAGGTGATGGTGGTGCGCGGAAAAGCGGCGTAGGCGCCGGCATGGGTGGCCGGTTTTTCCCTCAGGGGATCTTCCTCCAGCAGCGAGGCGATGCGGCCGCAGCCGATAACGCCAACCCGGTACTTCTTGGCCATGTTCAGAAGTATCGCACGGCAAATGGCACGTGGCTAGCGCCTCCAGCCGCCGCCGTTGCGGTAGACGCTCTCCTCGTAGCTGACCATGGTGAGTTTGTCCTCGAAATCGCCGATGCGCGGAACGGAATCGCCATTCATCATATCCAGAATGAGGCGCGGGAAATCGGCCCCGGCGTTGATGGTGAGCTGTATCGCACCGGAAAAGCGGGGATTGACCTCGAAGAAGGTGGCGACGCCGCCATCCACCCGGCACTGCAGATTGGCCGGGCCGATCAGCCTGAGGGCGCGCGCGGCTTGCTCGGCCAACCGCATCAGCGTCGGGTTCTTGTCCGTACGTCCCCGGTCGCACACGCCGGATCGGATGACGATCCTTTCACGCGGCACAATGGATATCACCTGTCCGGCGAGGTCGCACAGCACATCGATTGTGTATTCCTTGCCGGGAAGAAACCGCTGTACCACCGGGTCCTTCACATACTCAAGGAAGAAATCCAGTTCGCGCCCGCTGTTGATGGGATAGGCGCTCACCGCCCCCCGCCCGAAACGGGGCTTGATAAACAGAGGCAGGGAAGGTTTGTCACGGCGAACTTCATCGGGCAGATATGTCTCGGCCATTGGCAGGCCGTGGGATCTGAAGAAATGGTACGTTTTATATTTGTCATTGCACACCTCGCCGATCTCCTCATCCACCACCGGGATGACCACCCCCATGGCGGCAAATTCCTTTTTGTACCGGCCAAACAGGGGAAGTTCCTCGTCAATGGTGGGAATGAGGAGGCCGATCTCTTCTTTTATGCAAATTTCCTTTATGGCCGGAATATAGCCGGGATGGCTTGAAAGAGGCGCATTGTGATATCGGGGACAGAAGAAAAGAGCCGGTGAAAGCGGATCGGTATCAGTGGCAATCACTTCACCCGGAGTACCACCGGCCCTGAGCGCATTCTGAAACCCGCGGATAAGCGCGACGCGCCGCGAGGCCGCGGTAATCAGGATATTTATTTTTTTCCTGGCCATGTTCCCCTTTGCGCATTATGGGCGGCGCACCCCAGCAAGACCACCCCCCCGACAGCGAGTAAAAGAATTGTAGCAAAAAAAAGCGCCGGACTTAAGAGGATTCTTCCCCAAAATTCACATGCCACGTAAATTGGATTTTTGGCGGCGAATTCGTTATTCACGTTGAATATCTCAACCGGGCCGAATCCGATGGCGCCCCGCAGCACATTCAGGTGCCCCGCGCCGGAGATGTTTCCGGTAAGAACGATCACTCTGCCGTAACGCCGCGAAAGTTTTCCCATCCGCAT
>JAKAGL010000176.1 GCA_021815535.1 bacterium | reverse complement strand
GTGCGCGTAGCGTACGACGACGCCAACAATGATCTGCACGTATACCAGCGCAAAAAGGAAAATGGAAAAGCGGTCTGCCGCCTCTCCCGCCCGGGAAGAAATGGAATGATACGCGATGATCATGGTAACGAAGATAATGGTGGATGAAATGATGTGGCTGCTCACGACCGCGACGCGCATAAAAGAGTCGAGCAGAGGGGCATCGATGATTATGATACCCCCGCCCAGCAAAATGGCAAACACTATGGTGGCAACCGCTATTTTCAGGAAAAAACGGATGGCGGTGCCGGCTTTTTTCCATACGACAAATGCCGCGGCAAGGATGAGGATGCCGGTAATCCCGCCGATCATCCGGTGGCCCCACTCGATCCATACCGAAATCGCCTTGGGCGGATTTACCGTGCCGTAGC
Organism: bacterium; assembly: GCA_021815535.1. GTDB lineage: Bacteria > Nitrospinota_A > UBA7883 > JACRGQ01 > JACRGQ01 > JACRGQ01. Next base: position 5,110 of record JAKAGL010000176.1, on the reverse strand, counting down.
AGAGCGGCCAGTCGGGACAGGCCATCCCAGAGCCGGTGGTCGTTACGATATTGCCGAAGATCATAAGGATATAGGTAAAGAGTATGGCAAGGCCCAGAACCAGTTTTTCCTTGCCTGAATAAACGGAAGCGGTGTTGCTCATATGAAAGTATCCCTGCTAATCGCTGTTGACTAAAACCCCGCCCGCACAGGCGGGCGGCCCCCGCATTCCGTAGATCACCCTAATCGCGGGTTGGGCCATTTTACATTGTCCCCTGTATAAAAAATACGGGATTCTTCTCCCGACGCCCCCCGCGCCATTGACAAAAATCATAGGGTTGACGGACGGGGGCAACGGCAATTAGACTAGTTCGTCTATGACAACCAAAAAAATCGAACGGGCCATTCTCTCGGTATCTGACAAAACAGGACTTCTCGATCTGGCGCGCGCGCTAAAGGATGCGGGGGTTGAGATCCTTTCCACCGGCGGCACCGCCAAATCGCTCACCGATAACGGCATACCGGTGGTGAAGATATCCGACCACACCGGCTCGCCGGAAATCATGGATGGCCGCGTAAAAACGCTGCACCCGAAGATCCACGGAGGCATCCTGGGGCGGCGGTCATTGCCGGCCCATATGGATGCCATGAAGCAAAACGGCATCAAACCGATAGACATGGTGGTGGTGAACCTCTATCCGTTCGAACAGACCATCGCCAAAACCGGGGTTTCGGATGAAGAAGCCATAGAAAACATCGATATTGGCGGCCCCTCGATGATCCGCTCCTCGGCAAAGAACCACGAAGATGTCGTCATCGTCGTCGATCCGGCGGACTATCCGATGATCATCGAGGCCATCCGCGCCGGGCGGGAGATCACCATCGAAGAACGCCGCCGCCTTGCGGCCAAAGCGTTCGCCCGCACCAGCGCGTACGATAACGCCATTACCGCCTACCTCTCCGGCGGCAAACAGCCCGATTCGCTGAAGCTGGACTTCAAAAAGGTCCAGGAATTGCGCTACGGGGAAAACCCGCATCAAAGCGCCGGGTTTTACACGGCGGGGGATGACACCATCTATACCGGTGAAAACCAGTTGTGGGGCAAGGAACTTTCTTACAACAACATTCTCGACATATCGGCAGCGCTCGGCCTGACCCGCGAATTCAAAAAGGGACACAGCGCCGTTGTCATCAAGCACACCAATCCCTGCGGCGTCGCGGTCGATGGGGATCAACTGACGGCCTACAAGAAAGCGTATGCCTGTGATTCGGTTTCGGCGTTCGGCTCCATCCTCGGGTTCAACAGCACACTTACCGCCGCCACCGCCGAAGAGATCGGCAAAACCTTTGTTGAGGCGGTGGTCGCGCCGGATTACGAACCGAAAGCGCTGGAAATCCTCAAATCAAAAAAGAACATCCGAATCATCAAGCCGAAGAATTTCCAAACCCCGTACAGCACCTATGTCCGCAGCGTCATCGGCGGCCTGCTGGTGCAGGGGGTGGACAGCCAGCTTCTCGACGAAAAGAGCCTCCGCGTAGTGAGCAAACGCCAGCCAACCTCGAAGGAGATGGAAGACATGCTTTTCGCCTGGACGGTGGCCAAACACGTGAAATCGAACGCCATCGTCTTCGTGCGCGACGGCGTGACCGTTGGCGTGGGCGCGGGGCAGATGAGCCGCGTCGACAGCACCAAGATCGCCGTCAGCAAGGCGCAAAGCCCCGTTAAGGGATGCGTGATGTCATCGGACGCATTCTTCCCGTTCCGCGACGGCATTGACGCGGCAGGCAAGGAAGGGATCACCGCGGTGATATCCCCCGGCGGCAGCATGCGGGACGAGGAAGTGATCGCGGCCGGCAACGAACACGGAATGGCGATGGTCTTCACCGGCATGCGCCACTTCTACCACTAAGAAGCGGCAGTGCCCGTTATTAACCTGCTATAATCGGGCAAATTATGAATTTCCAGGAGATCGTTCACACACTGCACTCTTTCTGGGCCAAGAAAGGGTGTCTGGTGATGCAACCCATCGATTCCGAGGTGGGGGCCGGCACATTTCACCCCGCCACCTTCCTGCGTGTGCTGGGGCCGGAACCGTGGAAGGCCGCATATGTACAGCCAAGCCGCCGTCCCACCGACGGCCGTTACGGTGAAAACCCGAACCGCCTGCAGCACTATTACCAGTTTCAGGTGATCTTAAAACCATCGCCGCTCGACGTGCAGGAGCTGTACCTGGAATCGCTGAAAACACTCGGTATCGAGCTTACAGCGCACGACATCCGTTTTGTGGAAGACGACTGGGAATCCCCCACCCTCGGCGCGTGGGGGTTGGGCTGGGAGGTGTGGCTGGACGGCATGGAGATCACCCAGTTCACCTATTTCCAGCAGGTGGGGGGAATCGACCTCAAGCCGGTGTCGGCCGAGATCACCTACGGCCTGGAGCGGATCGCCATGTACCTGCAAAACCGGAATTCGGTCTACGATCTTCAGTGGAATAACGAGGTGAAATACGGCGAGATATATCTGGCCGACGAACAGCAGTTCAGCAAATACAATTTCGAGCTTTCAAACGCCGCCGCCAACGCCGCTCTTTTCGACAGCCTGGAGGTGGAGGTGAACAAGCTGCTGGAAGCCGGAGTGCCACTGCCCGCTTATAACATGGTTTTGAAGTGTTCACACGCATTCAACATGCTGGACGCACGCGGTGCCATCAGCGTGGCGGAGCGTACCACCTACATCGCCCGTGTGCGTAAGCTGGCCGGAAAATGCGCCCGCGCCTACCTGGAATGGCGTGAATCGCTCGGCTTTCCACTGTTAAAGTAAGGTTCATAGCGGAACATTCCCATTCCTTACCAACGGCGAACAATGCCATTCTTACCATTCTGAACGCTGACGAAGAATCCTTTTCCGCAAAGGAATTCTTCGTCAGCGACTCAGGATGACAATTATCAGATAGCGACGGTGCCATTCCACGAATAGGTGTAGGTGACCCCTTCATGAACAATGGTAACGGTAATCACCGTCTGCGTAACAACCGGAGACGCATTGAATGCTGTGCTTACACTGAAGTTCATCTCAGTCGGATTTGCGGTTACATTCGTATCTCCGACAGTTACAGTGGATGTGCCAGCCAAAGTGCCACTTGAGATGGAAACCGTTACGGTTGTACCGGCGGTAAGTATGTTGAGGTTTCTATCGGCGACCAACAGTGTAAAGTTCTCTATGGTATTATTTGCTATCGCAAAAGCCCCCGTAGACGGCAACGCGCCGTTTGCGCCAGCCAACTTCAAGCGGACATATTTCGGGGAGCCGGTGTAAAGCAGGTTTATTTGCCTATACAAAACCTTTGAAGAATCCCACGCCGCGTTAGGGGTTCCATCATAAGCGCCGTTGCCGTTCACATCAATGTACTGTTCCCAGAGGTCCGTTATCCCGTCATCCCATACGCCATTGCCATTGGAATCAATGAATGGCTCCGGCAGGGTATCGGTAAACGGTTCACCCGCATCATAGAGGCCATTGCCATTCAAATCATAAAAGTCCTCTTCACCCACCACCGTCACCAAAATCGACGCTGATCCGTCATGTGGATTTATGGTTGTAGGCGTGCCATATTTTGTATTCATGGCGGTCACCACTGCCTGTTCCGTGGCGGACATGTATGTCCCAGCGGGAGGAGTGGGATTCTGAGTCCTCCAATCGACCGAGGTTTTACCCTGAGCATCCAATGTCCCCGTGCTTGAAACGGTTGCCCCGGCGTTCGTATAGAAATTGACTGCCGTTCCGGTCAGCACATTGGCATTGCCGAAACGATCGGCGAGATACACGCTCAAGGTGGAAATACGATTGGAATAATTATATCCGGGAAGATTCAGTTTGGACGCCGCCACGGTAAATGACTTGTCGGTCGGCACCCCGCCCCCCACCGAGATTGTAGGTGCGGCGGTGGAAAGGGATTTGCCGACAACGGTGGCGAAAAGCGTGATGTTGCCAGCCACATCGCCGCTTTGAAGGGTAATTGTGGCTTTGCCGCCGACGGTGGATACTTGTGCGTAATTGGGGCTGTCATAAACACCCGTGGTTCCGCCAGCGCTATCCGTAAATGTTTCACCTGTATCGTAACAGCCGTTGCCATTGGCATCAGTATAGGCTTCCTTGACGGTCACGAGGTTGCCCACATATTCACCCCCGGCGCTGGGAAGTCTGCCGCCCGAAGGCCCTTTCATGCAGATATCGATCTTTTGCCCGTCGGCCACGGGGTTGCCGTTGATGTCAGCCACGCTGAACACCACAACGGAAGTCGCCGACTGCCCTCCCCCTTTCACGCCTATGATTTGCGGCGTGGCCGAGGTGAAGACGATGCTGCCGGTGGCCGCCGGGCTGATGATTATATCAACAATGTTGGAGTATGATCCGACGGTGGCCGTAATGGTGACGGTGCCCGAGGTGGTGGTCGACGCGTTGAACGTCGCGCTTGCCAGCCCCGATACGGTGGTGGAGGTTGCGGTGATGGTGCCCAAGTTGCTGTCGTTTATCGACCATGCCACGGACGTGCCGTCGGGCGCATTGGCGCTGGCGCTGTCGATGACGGTGGCGCTCAGCGAGGCCGTTCCCCCCAGGCTTAGGGTGGAGGGGGTGGATGTCACCGTCACCGTATAGGTGGGCTGGATGATAATGTCGATTGTTGTGGTACTGGTTCCAGAGGTTGCGGTTACCGTTTCCGTGCCGGTTTTGCTTGCGGCGCCTGTAAAGGTAACCGAGGCGACCCCCGTCTTTACCGATGCGGCGGAGGCTGAAAGGCTTCCCAGTGTGCTGTCGCTGATGGAAAACGTCACCACGGTGCCGTCCGGAGCGGCGGCGGCGTTGGAATCAACCACCGCTATCGACAAGGCGGCCGACCCGCCTGAAGATATTTTTATCGCGTTGGAAACGGTCGACGACGAGGTGGTTCCGTTAGCTGTAAGGGTATAGCTTGTGGCGGCGCCCGAGGCGGTAGTGCCCGACGTTGCGCTGGTGGTGGTTGTGGTCGAAGTAGAGTTGGGTGTTGTTCCGGCGGTGCTACCGCAGGACGCCGCCATGAGGGCAATTGTCACCGGTCACCTGAAAACCGGCCATCGCGGGTCACCCCAAAAC
>JAKAGL010000175.1 GCA_021815535.1 bacterium | reverse complement strand
CTGATAACCGTCGCCAACAGCGCAACCCCGTTGGGGCACAAGCGCTTTACCGAAGTGGCCCAGGTGAAAGAGATGCTCCGCACCCCCGACGAGCGGGCGCGGCGCATCAAATCCATCAACCTTGACTACGTAAAGGCCTACGCCGCCCGCACCGGGCTGGTCGGTTCCCCCACCGTGGTGGGAAAAACATGGAAGCTGGGAGAGGTCGGCGGAAGTTGCAAGGTTTTTGAAGGCGAAGCGGTTGAAAAGGAAGTCGGCCATTTGCTGGAAACCCTCGCCGCGGACAGCCGCCATATAGGGGAATTGCTGAATGGTTAAGAACAATGTAACCGTGGTGGCCGAACAGCTGCAAGGCGACTTGCAGCAGATAACCCCGGAACTGCTGGGGGCTGCCCGCGAACTGGCGCAAAAACTGGGTACCGGCGTCTCCTGCTTTTTGCTGGGTCACAACGTGGCGCCGATGGCCCAGCGGATCATAAGCATGGGGGCCGATACCGTTTATCTGGTTGACGACCCTGCCCTCAAGGAATACGCAACACTGCCATACCGGCGCGCCGTGCTTGCCATCCTCAAAACGATGGACGAGCCGCCGCCGATCATCCTGATGGGCTCCACCACCATCGGGCGCGACCTTGCGCCCCGCGTGGCCGCCTGCCTCGAAGTCGGCCTCACCGCCGATTGCACCGAGCTGGATATCGGCGATTACGAGCACAAAGGCAAGGCCGATCCGCACAAGGTCGGCACGTTCAACAATATCCTGTACGCAATCCGCCCCAGCTTTGGCGAGAGCCTCAAGGCGCGCATTCTGGGGCCGTGGAAAAATCCGCAGATGGCCACCACCCGCATCGGCGTCATGCAATCGCTTGCGGTGGATAGCTCCCGCACCGGGAAGGTGATTCCCGTGCCCGTGGCCTTCGATACCGCGGACTTCCGCCTGAAAGTGGTGGAAACAGTCCGCGACATGTCAAAGGCCATCGATATTACCGCCGCCAAAGTGATCGTCGCGGGCGGTTTTGGCGTCGGCAGCGCGGAGGGATTCGCCGTGGTGCGCGACCTCGTTTCCGTCTTCAATGACGCGGTGGTGGGCGCAAGCCGCCGCGCCGTCGATTCCGGGTGGATACCATACGCGCACCAGGTGGGGCAGACCGGCAAGACGGTGCGGCCGGAGCTGTACATCGCGCTCGGCATTTCCGGCGCCATTCAGCACCGGGTCGGTATGAACAACAGCAAAACCATCATCGCCGTGAACAAGGACGCCGACGCGCCCATCTTCAAGTTCGCCCACTACGGTATCGTGGGGGATTTGTTCCAGGTGGCGCCGGTGCTTAAACGCGAATTGTCAAAGGCCGCGAAGGCGAAGAGTTTGTGAGGGCCGTATGAAACGCATTGAATACGACATATTGATAGTGGGCGGCGGCGTCGCCGGCCTCACCACCGCGCACCGTTTGGCGGATGCCGCTAAAACGGCGGGCGTGCCGCTGCGGATCGCCGTGCTGGAAAAAGGAAAGAATTTCGGGGCGCACGTCCTGAGCGGCGCCGTGAGCAATCCCCGCTCGGTGAAAAAACTGTTTCCCGATTACGAAACAAACGGCTTTCCTTTTGAAGGGAAGTGTACCGAAAGCCACATGACCCTGTTAGGCGCGAGCCGGGCGAAGGATATGCCGTTCTCGCCTCCGGAGATGAATAAGACCGGATACCTCATCCTCTCGCTTTCCAATGTCTGCGCATGGATGGCGGACAGTCTGCTGGAGAAAACAAAGGATACCGCCGTTGCGGTAGACCTGTACAACGGCTTTGCCGGGATGGAGATCATCTACAACGGCCAGCGCGTGACCGGTGTGCGGGTGGACGACACCGGCAATCCCGAACAGGACAACTGCTACGCCAAGATCACCATATTCGCCGATAAGGGAGTGCTGTCGCGCGACCTCGTGGCGAAATTCAACCTGGCGCAGAGCAACCAAACCTACGCCGTCGGCGTGAAGGAGGTGTGGGAGACCGAGCAGGATTTCGCCGGCAAGGTGTGGCACACCCTCGGGTATCCCTTGATGGACGGCACCTTCGGCGGCGGTTTCATTTACGGGCTGAAAGACAAGAAGCTCGCCATCGGCATGGTGGCGGGATTGGACGGCCCGAATCCGAACCTTCAGCCGCCGCAAATATTGCAGGCGATGAAAAAACACCCGTTTGTGCAGAAGATGATCAAAGGGGGCAAGCTGGCCCGCTACGGCGCGTCGGTCATCCCCGAAGCGGGATGGTTCGCCCTCCCGAAGGATCTGGCGGTGGATGGCGCGATGATCGTGGGAGATGCCGCCGGCACGATGGACATCAAGGGCTTTTCCGGCGTTGACAAAGCGATGGAAAGCGCCATGTGCGCCGCCGATGCGGCCTTTGCCGCGCTGCAAAAAAAAGACACCTCAAAGGCGGCTCTTGCGCCGTACCAAAAAACGCTGCTCGACGGCTGGGTGGGCCGGGAACTGAAAGCAAGCCGCTACTACCGTCATGCGTTTCACGAGAATAAGGCGCTTTTCAGCGAGTATCTCCCCGTCGTGTTGAAGGGGCTGGACAAAGGGTGCTTGATAAGCGGCGGCGTTAAGGCGTTCTTCAAGGGGCCGGGCGGCTTCATCAGCGGCGGCCTGAACCTGCTCAAACTGATGAGCGGCGGCGGCAGCGGCGATCTGAGATTGCCTGAAGACCGCACCTGCTCGAAACCGGAGCACAAGGCCGCGCCTTTGCCCGAGCCGGAAGGGTACGCGAAGAACACGCTGTACCTTACGCCCGATGTGGTGTTTTACGCGCACACGCATTATCACGAGGGGAACGATCACATCAAAGAGTTCGACGCGGCGGTCTGCCGGAAGTGCATCGCCCGGTTTGAGGCGGGGGGAAATCCGCCGCCGTGCGTGGGGGATTGCACCGCCGAAGTGCACAGCGTGTTGGAAAAGAGCGGCCTCAAGAGCCATGCGATGGCGTTGGAAAACTGCGTACAGTGCCGCACGTGCGATATCGTCTGCCCGGAAAAGAACATCCGGGTGAACGCGGCCCTGCACGGCAGCGGCCCCGATTTCCGCGGACTCTGATCATGCGGGGGCGATCCGCTTCGCCCCTGCGTGAAATACCCGGCGTCGGGCCGAGAATCGCGGCCTATCTTGAGGGGGTCGGCATCCGCAAGGTGGCCGACCTGAAAGGGCGCGATCCCGAAGCCGTTTACGACGCGATGTGCCGCGCCCAAGGGGTGCGCATCGACCGTTGCCTTCTGTATGTCTGCCGCCTTGCCGTATACTACGCCGGCGCCAAACGGCCCGATCCTGCAAAGCTGAAGTGGTGGCTCTGGAAAGACCCACCTCCCTCGAAAAAGCGAAAGTAGGTGTGGGCTTTTAGCCTTGCACTTCGGCGCAGGCCAATCGCTTTTTTCTTCTATATTTTCCGGGTAGGTACAGGCTCTCAGCCTGTACATCGGCGCGAGCGCCGGGGGATCTTTCAATAACGCGTGTCGGGAATTGTAATCAGCCAGCGATAGTCACCCGGTTTTTCGGCCAGTTTGGCTTTGACGGAATTGTTCATGATGTATTTATATTTCTCTTCCCATTCCGCCTCGTCCCGGATTATGCGGTCATATGATTCAGCTTGCCACACTCTGCTATTGCCGCCATCAAGTTTATTGATTCGCCGCGATGTGGAACCTTTAATGCCTTGCATGATCGCGGAGAGAGAATAAAATCGGCCACCTGTTTCCATTGGGAGTATCAGGATGTGGGCATGGTTCGGCATAACGGTGGCGGTCGCAAGCAGGTATCGTCTCTCATGGTCATACAGTATCGAATTTTTCACAATGTCGCGCGCAGCATCTGAAAGCCAGAATTGATGGGTTCTAAAGGTGACAAAGCACCAGGAATTTCCGAGTTGCATATGGGGCAGCTTGCGCCGGGAAATGGATAAATGATGCGGCGGAATGTCCCGCTTCTTCATGGATAAAATACTAACATGGTTGGCACCGGCGCATAAAGTTTCCCAGGATGATTATCCGGATGGGGGCAGACGGTTGGCTTGGGTATTTGGTAGGTACAGGCTCTTAGCCTGTACATCGGCCTTGTGGCCGACCGGTTTCCCCTTCGGGGAAAAGTACATGCTAAGAGCATGTACCCACCGGGGGAAAGAGCTACCCTACCGGGCAACGGTTGCTCTGCAGGAAAATAGTATTGTTAAGGCAATTTGGTAGCTATCAATTTCAGGATGGGTATAATTATACACATGACATGGGAAGGACAATTTAAAGATCGGCTTGAAAAGTATTTGTCGTTAGCAGGTAAGGACAAGAAACATATCCCGCTCTCCATAAAAGTTCGCCCCGAGAGTGGCTGCTATCATCGCCAACATTCTCCCGAAGCATATAAATTAATTGATCAATATTTAAGCAAACACAGTAAGAGTGCGGAATATACATTTGAGGAACATGAAAGTGGCCCCGAATTATTAATTGTCTTGGATCTCGCGGCTAAGGGGTTAGGGTTTGCCAAATCGATTATCGATCTGTTGGTTGTTTTAATTAAATCAAGATATGAAGGGATGAGACGGGGAGATAGTAGAGATGCCTCCCTTGAAATAATTGTTCGGGGTTTTGATGAAAAGGGGACGGTCCAACAGGAGAACATTCTTCGTTTTAATAGCGATGCGGCGATCGATAAAAAAATAATTGAAAAAGCTCTGGGTAGGGGGGTTAAAAAGTTTTTATCAGCTCAAAAAAAGATTTTGCCAAAGAAATTAAAGAAGAGCAACAAATAAAAGAACTTCAACTGCCGCTGGATTGGTAGTGGTCGATGCCCCGTTTCCACACGTAGATCGAAAAGGCGAACAACACCCCCCCCACCAGCGGCGTCGCTATCTGAAGCGCGGGATTGAAAAGGTTTTCGCCGGTCTTATCCAAAAAATATTGCGCCGGGTAAAAGTTCACGAAGGCGATGGGGAAGAGGAACGTCAGAAAGAACTGCACGCCGCGGTTGTAGATGCTGACGGGATACAGAATGAACTCGCGGCTGGAAAACACCATGATGTGGACCAGTGACGAGTTCCGCAGCGTCCAGAACGCCACGGCCGATACCGACAGCCGCGTGGCGCTGAGGATCATCACCCCCCCCGCGATAACGAACGGCAGAAAGATCATTTTTTGCGGGTTCCACTCGATCCCCGAATATTTCGCGCCGTAATACAGCGCCACCGTCCCCAGAAAGAAGTGAGCCACGGTGGACGCCTCGAACCGCGAAAAAATGATCTGCCCCAGCGGACTCAGGGGGCGTACGAGGTTCCGGTCGAATTCCCCCTGGATGAGCATCTGGTCGAAATTGACCAGCGCGTTGAAGAACAGGGTGGTGAACCCCTGCGCGAAGGTGAGCAGGCCGAACAGGAACGCGATTTCCCCCACCTTCCATCCGTGGATCTCCTTGAAGCGGGCCAATACCACGATCAGCAACCCCAACTGCGCAAGGTAGAAAAAGAAGATGGCCACAAGGAACATCAGGAACGATGCCTTGTACTCCATCAG
>JAKAGL010000174.1 GCA_021815535.1 bacterium | reverse complement strand
AGCCGCGCATAGACAAGGAGTTTTTGGCCGAACACAAGGAGGGACTCATCGCCCTCACCGCCTGCATTAAAGGCGAAGTGCCGCGCAAGATACTGAAAGGGGATGATGCGGCGGTGGAAAAAGCGCTCGGTTTTTACAAAGACCTGTTCGGCGACCGGCTTTATCTGGAACTGCAAAACCACGGCATTCCCGAACAGCGCAAGGTGAATACCACGCTCATCGAATTGTCGAAGAAACACGATCTGAAACTGGTCGCCACCAACGATTGCCATTACCTGGAGCAGAGCCACTGGGAGGCGCATGACGCCATGCTTTGCATCGGCACCGGCAAGATGATTTCCGATGCCAACCGGATGCGCTACAGCGCCCACGAGTTCTACTTCAAATCCCCCGACGAAATGCGGATGCTTTTCAAGGAGGTGCCGGAGGCGATCACCAACACGCGTGAAGTGGCCGACCGGTGCAATCTCGATCTAAAGCTGGGGGAATACCACCTTCCGGCCTATACGGTCCCATCCGAAGAGACGCCACAGCAGTTTTTGGAAAGCCTTGTCGACCACAACCTTACGCTGCGCCTGGATGAAAGCCGCAAGCGGGGGGACGTTATCGATGCCGAGGCGGAAGCGGGATACCGCGACCGGATGCGGCTGGAGCTGGCGGTCATCAAGAAGATGAATTTCGCCGGCTACTTCCTCATCGTGTGGGATTTTGTCGATTACGCGAAGAAGCAGGATATCCCGGTCGGCCCCGGCCGCGGCTCGGCCGCCGGGTCACTGGTCGCCTGGACGTTGGGGATCACCGATCTCGACCCGATCAAGTACGGCCTTCTGTTCGAACGGTTCCTGAACCCCGATCGCATATCGATGCCCGATATCGATATCGACTTTTGCATGAACCGCCGGGGCGAGGTCATCAAGTACGTCACCGACAAGTACGGCGCGAAGAACGTGGGACAGATAATCACCTTCGGCACCATGAAGGCCCGCGCCGTCATCCGCGATGTGGGGCGCGTGATGGGCGTTCCCTACGGCGAGGTGGACGGCATCGCCAAGCTGGTGCCGGAAGAACTTAAAATGACGCTTGCCAAGGCTATCGAAATGGAGCCGAAGCTGGCCGACATGGAAAAGAAGGACCCGCAGATAAAAAAACTGCTGGAGATCGCCAAGGTGCTGGAAGGCACTTCACGCCATGCCAGCGTACACGCCGCGGGGGTGGTCATCGCGCCGGGCGATCTGACCGATTATGTGCCGCTGTACAAGACCAGCAAAGACGAAGTGGTGACCCAGTTCACAATGAAGTACATCGAGGAGCTGGGGTTGCTGAAGATGGATTTCCTCGGCTTGCGCACCCTCACCGTTATCGACTGGACGGTCAAAAGCATACATAAAAGCAAGGACCCGTCGTTCGATCTGCGGGGGATACCGATGGACGATCCGGACACGTTTAAGCTGTTGCAGGAGGCGCGTACACTGGGCGTATTCCAGCTCGAATCGAGCGGCATGCGCGACCTCATGCGCAAGATGAAGCCGGAGCATTTCACCGAGATCATTGCGCTTGTGGCCCTGTTCCGCCCCGGCCCGCTCAACAGCGGCATGGCTACCAGCTTTATCCACCGTAAACACGGCACGGAAAAGATGGATAACTTAGTGCCACGGCTGGGCGACATCCTGAAAGAGACCTATGGCGTTATGGTCTATCAGGAACAGGTCATGAAAATCGCCAACGAGTTGGCCGGCTTCACCATGGCGCAGGCCGATACCTTGCGCAAGGCGATGGGGAAAAAAGACGCCAAGACGATGGAAAAGCTCCGCAACGACTTTGTGGAAGGATGCAAAAGGAACAAGATCGCGGAAGAGAAGTCGTCCACCATCTTCGGGCAGATACAGGAATTCGCCGAATACGCGTTCAATAAATCCCACTCCGCCGCCTATGCGTTGGTGAGCTATCAAACCGCCTACCTCAAAACACGCTTCCCCGGTGAGTATATGGCCTCTTTGCTCACCTCAGAGCGCGACAGCACCGACAAGGTGGTGATGTATCTTAATGAATGCCGCGAACTCGGTATTCCGGTGCTTCCCCCGGACATCAACGAATCGGAGGTTGACTTCGGCGCGCTTGAGGGAAAGATCGTTTTCGGCCTGGCAGCCGTGAAGGGGGTCGGCGTCGGCGCCGTTTCCGAGATCATCCGCGTGCGGCGCGAGGGGGGGGCGTTTGCTTCGCTTACCGATTTCGCCCGGCGGGTGGATGGCAAGTTGGTGAACCGCCGCGTGTTCGAGGCGCTCATCAAGTGCGGCGCGTTCGACCGGTTGAACAAAAACCGCGCCGCCCTGTTCGACTCGCTCGACAGTGTGACGGCCGAAGCCGCAAAAGACCGCGAAGAGACGTTGATGGGACAGTCCAACATGTTCGCCGCCATCGAGACCGCCGCCGACCGCGAAAAGCGGCTTATCAGGGATCTGCCGGATTGGCCGCAGGCCGAACGGTTGCAGCATGAGAAAGAGGCGCTCGGCTTTTACATCACCGGCCATCCGATGGAGCACTACCTGCAAGACCAGAAACGGCTCGCCACCCATCAGGCAGGGCAGTTGGCCGATACCGCCAACAAGCAGGAGGTAAGGCTATGCGGCGTGGTGAGCGCCCTGCGCACCCAATTGACCAAAAAGAAAGAGAAGATGGCTTATGTGACGCTGGAAGACATGAGCGGCAGCGTGAGCATGCTGGTTTGGCCCAATACGCTTGCCGAGACGTTCCAATACCTCGAATCGAACGAGGCGCTGTTCGTCAAGGGAAAGATCGACCGCGACGAAAATGACATCAAGGTGATCGCCGATGAGATCATGCCGATAAAGGCCGCCAAGGAAAAATTCACCAATTCCATCCATCTCAACCTTCAGGTGGTAGGGCTGGAAGACGCGGTATTGGGCGATCTCAAGCAGGTTGCCGCGCGCTACCGGGGAAACAGCAAACTGGTGCTGCATTTCACTTTTCCCGACCGTAAACGGATGCAGGTGAGCGCTTCCGACCGTTTCAAAGTCGCCGCGAACGAATCGTTATTGGCTGAATTCGAGAAGATCCTCGGCCCCAACTCGGTCTATTGTTCCTGACAAGCCGGTTCATTCGAAAATCCATTTACACCTGGTGTATCTTCTTTGTAAGCAGAACCCCCGCCCCGCCCTTGCTGAAAGTTATCTGATCAAAGTATTGCATCGCCATTTGGATGCCGCGCCCATTGGGCAGAACCAGGCGGTTAAGCACATCAGCCGCCGGCATCTCAAGGTAGTGCCGGTAATCGAAGCCGTATCCGTCATCAATTACATGTATAGCGATCTCGTTCGCCACGATGGAAACCGCCACCACGATATTGGCTTTGCACTCCAATTCGCGGCGGCGCAGTTCTTCGTGATATAGACCGCTTTCCAGCAATTTCGTTTTTTCTCTCTCCGACAGCCTCAGGCTTCCATGTTCGTACGCATTCATCAGAAATTCAGCGGCGAAAGAGATGAACCGCCGTTGCTCGGCGAGGGACATTATTTTGCCTATTTTGCGCCTCAGCCAATCATGCACGCGATGTACCTCCGCCAACCGGGCTGAGATGGTAATGGCCCCTATGTTGCCGGGCAAGGGGGTCTCGTCATCGGTAAACAGCCGTAGAAGCTTGCGCCGGTTGATGGCGTTGCGCACGGTATTTAACAGGGAGGCTTCTTCCATCGGCTTCGGCAGGTAGTCCTGAACGCCGAATTTGAGGAACTTCAGCGCGGTGGCGGCATCCGATATCATTGTGCAAACGACGAACGGCCGGAACTGGTTTTGGAAATTAAGCTCGGCCAGTTTCAATCCGTCGATATTTGGCATCACGATATCGCTGAGAATGGCGTCGATCTCAGTGTTCTGCCCGTTTAGGATCTCTATGGCCGCGGCGCCATCGTGCGCCTGCAGCACATGGTATCCGTTATTGCCGAGTATGGCCGCCATAGGCAGGCGGGCTACTTCATCGTCGTCCACAACTAGGACTGTAAGGGGTGTATTTTCCACGGTGTATTCTCCTTATCCCCGATCCGTGTATTGTAGATCATTGGCAATACTTGGGTGATATGCTCCGCGCACTTAATATACCAAAAAGGTAACATAAGTACATAAAGATAATTTGCAATCGGCCCTGTTCGTTCCGCGTGGATGCCACTGCCCTCATCATGATAATCCCGGTTCATCTGTTTCGCATGAGGCCTGTTTGAGGAGGTTTGGCTAAATGGGAACTGCGGCTTGATAATCATTGGAAAAAAGGGGGGGTATTTGAGGATCAGCCTGATATCAGTATCTTGCACCGGTGTATGGAAGCGATGCCGGTTCAGATAAATAGGATCCAAGCATAGCGATCTGTAAAGTTATGCTTCACCAACCGGAGGGGGGGCAGCATCGTCTTTTACCGGTATCCGCACCCGCTGGCTGAACCAGGTGAAACCGATGAGGATAGTGAAGAGCACCCCCGTGAGATAAAAAAGATCATCCGTCGCCAGCATTACCGATTGCCGGTCCACTATGTGAGAAACCATTTGCAGCGCTCCATCAACGCTCATGCCCATATTTTCCATTCTATTTTGCATGAAGTTCCACGCGGAATTGTAGGATGAGATGTTTTCGGTCAACATCGTCCGGTGGTGGCTGATCCGGTCGCCCCAAATGGTTATTACCAGTGACGTGCCGAAGCTGCCGCCGAGGATGCGCACGAAGTTCGTCATTCCGGCGGCGCTGGCAATTTTCTCGTGTGGAACGTCGGAAAGCGAAATGGTGGTCATTGGCACGAAGAAGCAGGCCATCCCCAGCCCTTGCATGAGGCGGGGGAGCGCCACTCCGCCGAAGGTGATGTCCGTGTTGAACGATGCCTGCCAAAAACTGGTGAACGCAAAAACGGAAAAGGCGAAGGTTGCTATCCACCGCAGATCCATGCGGTGGAGATTGTTTGCCACTATAGGGGTGAGGATGAGCGTGAAGACGCCGATGGGAGCGCTGGCGAGTCCCGCCCACAGCGCGGTATACCCCATCTGCGTTTGCAGCCAGAGTGGAATCAGCACCGCGTTGCCGAAAAAGGCCATATACCCCAAGCTAATGGCGATGGTCGCTACGGTGTAGTTCCGGTTCTTGAACATCGCCAGGTCGACGATAGGGTGTTCTTCCATCAGTTCCCACGCGATGAAAAAGACAAAACCGACGAATGACGTTACCGCCAACGCGGTTATCCTGGGGGAATCGAACCAGTCTTCCTGTTGGCCGGCATCGAGGCAAAGCTGAAGGCAACCTACCCAAATTGCCAGCAGCGCCAGCCCCACCTTGTCCACCGGCTGTTTGACGATGGTGGTTTCGCGTTCTTTAAGCACGTTCCATGTGATGTAGGAGCAGGCGAAACCAACCGGCACGTTGATGTAGAAAATCCATTCCCAGCCGTGGTTGTCGGTGATCCATCCCCCCATGATCGGTCCAATGATAGGTGCGACCACCGTGGTGATGGACCAAAAGCCGAGCGCCAGCCCTTTTTTTTCGGCCAGGGGGGCC
>JAKAGL010000173.1 GCA_021815535.1 bacterium | reverse complement strand
TCCGATCTGGTTACGATCGCTTCCCCCGCCGACTATGAACCGATCATGGAAAAGGCGGGCGTCATCGCCGATCCCGAAAAACGACGCGCCTCGATCGAAAAACAGTTCGCCGAACTAGCCGCGCAGGGGCTGAATCCCATCCGCCACGTCGAGCTGATGGAGGAGGTCTGCTACCTCACCGAAAACCCGGTGGCGGTCGTCGGCTCGTTCAAGGAAAAATACCTCGAACTCCCGCGCGAGTTGCTCGTCACCGTGATGATGCACCACCAGCGGTACTTCCCGGTGGAAGACAAGAACGGCGCGTTGACCAATAAATTCGTTGCGTTCAGCAACATCCGCTGCGCCGACATTTCCCCCGTCCGCGCCGGGTACGAGCGGGTGCTGGAAGCGCGCCTTTCGGACGCGCGTTTCTTCTTCGACGAAGATCGCAAACATCCACTGACGCACTTCAAGCAAAAACTCTCCGGCATCAACTATATGAAGGGCCTGGGTACCGTTGCCGACAAGGTGGATCGCGTGGCGGTCATCGCCGCCGATATCGCAAAAACCATCTGCCCGTCCGAAGTGACGCAGGTGATAGCCGCCGCCGAGCTCTGCAAGGCGGACCTTGCCACGCAAGCGGTCTTTGAATTCCCCGAGCTGCAAGGGATCATGGGACGCGAATATGCGAAGGCGGAAGGGATCAACGGTGTGGTGGCACAGGCTATTGACGAACATTACCGCCCCCGCTTTTCGGGCGATTCCCTCCCCTCCACGCCGGTCGCAACATGCGTGGCGCTTGCCGACAAGATCGATACGCTGGCCGGATGTTTCGCGCTTGGGATGATCCCATCCGGCAGCGAAGACCCGTTCTCGTTGCGCCGTCACGCGCTGGGCATCATCCGCATTCTCATGTCCGGCGCCTCTGCCGGCCTGAAACAGGTCATTACCGCTGGGACCTGCGCCCTGCCCAACGGCCTCAAAGCCAACGCCGCCAAGGCCGAGGCGGATCTTGCGGAGTTCTTCGCCGGACGCATCAAAGGGGAATTTCAGCAGCGTGGCCTCACCTATGACGTTATCGACGCGGTACTGGCCGCCGGGTTCGACGCCTTGCCCGATGCACTGGCGCGCTGCGAAGCCCTGCAAGCCATGAAATCTGAGCCATACGCCGAGGCGCTTTCCACCACCTTCCGCCGCGCCGCCAACATTTCAAAAGACCACCTCGATGCCGCGGTGAACGAAACGGCGCTGGCCGAGCCGGTGGAAAAAGCGCTGCTCGCCGCACTGAAACAGTGCGCCGCGAAAGCGTTCCCTTTAAAAGCGGCGAAAGATTACGCCGGTGTGTTGCAAGAGATCGCCGGCATACGCGGAGCGGTGGACGCGTTCTTCGACGGCGTGATGGTAAATGACAGCGATGAAGTAAAAAAACGCAACAGGCTGGGGCTTTTGCGTCAAGCGGCGAACCTGTTCGGCGACGTCGCGGATTTTTCAAAACTCGTATTTAAAGAATAAAAGAAAAGTATAAGGGAGACTATCGTGGCTACGGCAAAAAAATACGTTTACTTCTTTGGGCCCGGCAAAGCTGACGGAACTGCGAAGATGAAAAATCTTCTTGGCGGCAAGGGAGCAAACCTCGCCGAGATGTGCAACCTCGGCTGCCCCGTGCCGGCCGGCTTCACCATCACCACCGAGGCATGCGTCTATTACTTTGAAAATGGCGAAAAGTGGCCCAAAGGATTGAAAGAAGAAGTGGCCAAACAGATGGCCCGGCTGGAAAAAATGATGGGCCGCCAGTTCGGCAACCCCGCCAATCCGCTGCTCTGTTCCGTCCGCTCTGGCGCGCGCGCATCGATGCCCGGCATGATGGATACCGTGTTGAACCTCGGCCTGAACGACCAAACGCTCCCCGCGCTTATCAATATGACGGGCAACGCCCGCTTCGCCTACGACAGCTACCGCCGCTTCATCGCCATGTTCGGCGACGTGGTGTTGGGCGTCAAGAAAGCCGTTTTTGACCACATCCTTGAATCGAAAAAACAGAAAACCGGCGCGAAATTCGATGCCGACCTCACCGCCGAATCGCTCGCCGAGATCGTTGAAGACTTCAAGGGCGCGGTTAAAGAGAAAACCGGCAAGCCGTTCCCGCAGGACCCGCAAATACAGCTCACCATGGCCATCAATGCCGTTTTCGGCAGTTGGAACAACCAGCGCGCGAAGGATTACCGCAAGCTTTACAACATCCCCGTCACCTGGGGTACCGCCGTCAACGTACAGTCGATGGTTTTCGGCAACATGGGGAACGACAGCGGGACCGGCGTGGCCTTTACCCGCGATCCCAGCACCGGCGAACACCGTTTCTTCGGTGAATTCCTTGTCAACGCCCAAGGCGAAGATGTGGTCGCAGGCATCCGTACCCCCATGCATGTGGACGGCATGGCGAAGGTTTTTCCGGAAGCCGCCAAGGATCTGCTTAACATCGCGGTAAAGCTGGAAAAACATTACCGCGACATGCTCGATCTCGAATTCACCGTGCAGAACAAAAAGCTGTACATGCTCCAGGCCCGCGTGGGCAAGCGCACCGCCGCCTCCGCCGTACGCATCGCCGTGGATATGGTGAAGGAGAAAATGATATCCAAAAAGGAAGCCGTTAAGCGGATCGAGCCTTCACAACTCGATCAACTGCTGCACCCGATGATCGACCCGAAGGCGAAACGGGTGGTGCTGGCGAAGGGGCTTCCCGCATCGCCCGGCGCGGCGGTGGGCCAAGTGGTCTTCAGCTCCAGCGAGGCACGCCTGTTGGCGGAACAGGGGCGGCATCCGATTCTGGTGCGCTATGAAACATCCCCCGAAGACCTCTCCGGCATGAGCGTGTCGCAAGGCATCCTCACCGTGCACGGCGGCATGACCTCGCACGCGGCGGTGGTGGCGCGCGGCATGGGCAAGTGCTGCATATCCGGCGCGGGCGAGATCAAAATAGACGAAGTGCACCGCGTATTCCACGTGGGCAAAACGGTGGTGGCCGCGGGCGACTGGATCACCCTCGACGGCAGCTCCGGTCAGGTCATCCTGGGCAAAACCCCGCTGGTGGATCCCATTCTCTCCGGCTATTTCGACACCCTCATGGGCTGGGCCGACAGCATGCGCAAGTTGGGCGTACGGGCTAACGCCGACACCCCGGAAGACGCCGCGATAGCACGGGGTTTCGGCGCGGCCGGAATCGGCCTCTGCCGCACCGAGCACATGTTCTTCGCCAAAGACCGCATCCTCGCCGTGCGCGAGATGATCATCGCGAACAACAAAGAAGCCCGCATGAAAGCCCTGCGCAAGCTGCTGCCAATGCAACGGAGCGATTTCAAGGGAATCCTCAAAGCGATGGAAGGATTCCCGGTCACCATCCGGCTTCTGGATCCGCCGCTGCATGAATTCCTGCCCAAAACGCACGAGCAGATCGATAGGGTCGCGCATGAAATGGGCATCCCGGCGCGCGACGTGGAAAGCCGCGCCGAACAACTGCACGAAGCGAACCCGATGCTGGGGCATCGCGGATGCCGCTTGGGCATCACCTATATGGAAATTTACGAGATGCAGGCCCGCGCCATCTTCGAGGCGACCGCCGAGCTTTTGAAGAAAAAAGTAAAGGCGCTGCCCGAAGTGATGATTCCCCTCGTCGGCACCCTCAAAGAACTGGAACTGTGCAAGGAAATGGTCGTCCGTGTTGGCAAAGAAGTGGAAAAACAGAGAGGCATCAAACTGCCGATCATCGTTGGCACAATGATAGAACTTCCCCGCGCCGCGCTCTGCGCCGACAGTATTGCCAAGGAAGCCGCCTTCTTCAGCTTTGGCACGAACGACCTCACCCAAACCACCCTCGGCCTCAGCCGCGATGACGCCGGCACCTTCCTTCCCGCGTATGTCGAGAAAGGGGTTTTTCCAGAAGATCCGTTCGTCAGCATAGACGAGGAAGGGGTGGGCCAACTGATGCAAATTGGCGTGGAAAAAGGACGCAAAGTGAACCCAAAGCTGAAAGTCGGCATCTGCGGCGAACATGGCGGCGATCCGAGATCGGTGTCGCTCTGCCACCGGCTGGGGCTGGATTACGTGAGCTGTTCACCGTACCGCATTCCGATTGCCCGGCTTGCCGCCGCGCACGCCTCCATCGGCGAAGCCAGCAGCGGCACCGCCTGACGTTGTAGGCAATGAAACCGGAATTCATGCTCCGTGCGCTCGCGCTGGCTGAAAAGGCCCGTGGGCGCACGAGTCCCAACCCGCTTGTCGGCGCTGTGCTTATTAAAAACGGCAAGATTATCGCCGAGGGCTTTCACGAAAAAGCGGGTAAAGATCACGCCGAAATCGTCGCCATAAAAAAAGCCAGGGCTAATGCCAAAGGAGCCACGCTCTATATCACCCTGGAGCCTTGCTCCCATCACGGCAAAACGCCCCCCTGCGCCGATGCCGTCATCGAGGCCGGAATCGCCAAGGTGGTCATCGCCACACCCGATCCCAATCCGCTGGTCTCTGGCAAAGGGATCGCACGCCTCAAAAAGGCCGGCCTCACCGTAATGGTCGGCCTGCTGCAAAAGGAGGCCCGGCAACTCAACGAAGGATGGAGCAAATTCATCACCCAAAATATCCCTTACGTAACACTGAAAGCGGCATGCAGTCTGGATGGCAAAATCGCCGCCGAAGACGGCACGAGCAAATGGATCAGCAATGAATTGTCCCGAGTAAAGGTTCACGAAATGCGTGCCGCCAGCGATGCCATCATGGTTGGGGTGAATACCCTCCTCAAAGACGACCCGCGCCTGAACGTCCGGCTTAAAAAAAAGGATAATATCAGGTATCCCCTGCGTGTGATCGTTGATACCGGCCTGGATACTTCCCCGGCCGCTTCGGTGCTCCATTCTGTTGGCGGAAAAGTCATCATCGCGACGGCTAGCGATAACAGCCGCCGCGCGAAAGCGCTGGAGGAAGAAGGGGCAACCGTGCTCCGTCTGCCGGAAAAAAACAAACGGGTAAATCTCAAGGAACTGATGGTTGAACTGGGTAAACGGGGCGTTGTGAACCTCCTGCTGGAAGGGGGGGCGGAACTCTACACCGCCGCCTTGAACGAAGGGATCGTCGATAAGCTTGCCCTCTTCTACGCCCCGGTTCTTTTGGGCGGCAGCGGACGTTTTTCCGTCTTCGGCGGCGCCGGGGTCAAGGGGATCACCGGGGCGATCAAAATAGATAATATGACCGTCACTCCCATCGGCGATGACCGGCAAACAAAATACAAAACGAATTTTCTGATAGAAGGGTATATTATCCGCTGATGTTCACCGGAATCGTTCAGGCCACGGGCCTGGTAGGCTCGCTCACCCTTGCGGGAAAAGCGGCGCGCTTGGTCATCGACGCCCCCGGTTTCTGGACCGATGCCGCCATCGGCGATTCCATCGCCATCGACGGAGTCTGCCTTACCGCCAAGGAGTTTTCGGGCAACAGCGCCCTCTTCGACGTATCGAAGGAGTCGCTCGACCGCACGGTCATCGGCGGCTACAAACCCAAAACGGTGGTGAATCTGGAAAAGGCG
>JAKAGL010000007.1 GCA_021815535.1 bacterium | reverse complement strand
CGCCGCGCGTGTCGGGGCGGCGTCCGCGCGGCCGGTTACCCGCCACGTCTTCGATCAATTCAAAATCCATCGGCGCCACGTCAATTTTCATATCAATGTAACGTTCAATGGCCGGAAGGTTTTCAACATGCCTTTCGCATGCGATGGTGAAAGCGACTCCGGTGGCCCCCGCCCGCGCAGTGCGGCCTATGCGGTGAACATAGTTGGGGGGATCGGCCGGGATGTCGAAATTGATAACGTGTGAAATGTTGTCGATGTGAAGGCCGCGGGCGGCCACATCGGTAGCGACGAGAACATGCACCTCACCGTTCTTCATCCGTTCAATGATCTTCAACCGTTTCTTCTGGTCGACGTCGCCGGTAAGGATCTCGGCCTTGATGCCGTTGCCCGCCAGCTTGTACCCGACATCTTCAACGGTCCGTTTCATGTTGCAGAATATGATGGCCCGTTCCATATTTTCTCGCTGGAGCAGCGTCAGCAGCAGCGGGATCTTTTCCTCAAGTGAAACGTGGAACAGGTGCTGTGTCACCTTCTCCACCGTGATTTGGTCCGGTTCGATCTCCACTTCAACCGCGTCACGCATGTACTGATAAGCGACGTGCCGCACCCGGTCATCAAGAGTGGCGGAAACCATGATCGTCTGGCGTTTTTCCTTTTCCGGCGCCCGGCTGAGAATGTATTTCACGTCTTCGGTAAAGCCCATATCAAACATCCGGTCGGCTTCGTCAATAACGAAGAAAGAGAGCGTGTCCAGCTTCAGTTTGCCGCTTTTGATGAAATCTATCATTCGGCCGGGGGTGCCCACCACGATCTCGGCGCCGGCAGCCAGTGCACGCTCCTGTTCATCGTAGCCGACGCCACCGTAAATCGAGATGGAGCGGTAATGAAGGAATTTGCAGAGGAGAACGGCCTGTTCTTCAACCTGTACGGCAAGCTCGCGGGTGGGAACAACTATGAGGGCGCGCAGGCTTCCCCCCGGATCGTTATCAGCGATCATCCGCTGAAGGATAGTGAGCAGGAATACGGCGGTTTTGCCGGTTCCGGTTTGTGCCTGCGCCATAACGTCTTGGCCGGGAAGGCATTCGGGAAGCGCTTGCTCTTGCACGGGCGTGCATTTTTCGTATCCCATGGCGTGGACTGCGTCGATCAGTTTCTGGTCAAGGTTCAGTGATTCAAATCTCATGTTTTCCGTTCAAGTAAAAATGTTGCTTTGGCGCGCCGCCCCAATCATCACACATGCGGCGCTGTTTGGCTTGCCTTGAGAGGAATGAGGCTTCCGATCGAAGCTCTGAACCCGCCCGGCGCGTGCAGGGGGTGGCGGGCGGCGTATTCACGTTGAAAATAATGCGGTTCCATCTCAGCAAGCTTACAATTAATGCGTAATCATACCATCATTTGGTGCATCGGGATATAAAATATAAGACGGGTGGCAATCCCCCGGTTTGCGGCAGCGACCTTCGTTACGGTTCCCGTGCGCCTGACGCCCCCATGCGGTTTGCCGCCGGCAATGGAATCGGAGGCCCGCTAGCGGAACAGGCCTTCCCGGGTATGGTAGCCGGAGAGGAATATATATGCTGCCGCGAACAGGAACAGAAGGTGCGCCCCGCCAGCGGCCAAGGGAGGCGGCAGTTTGCCGGAATGTCCGAGCGAAATTCCCATGGAATAGAAGAACCAGAACATGAAGCCCAAAGCGGCGGCTATCGTTACGGCAGAAAGGGTACTGCCGCCTCGCCGGGATTTCAGCCCAAAGGGGATAGCCAGCACCGCCATCACCACGCTGATGAGCGGAAAAGTGACTTTGGAATACATGTCAACCGCATAGCGGGTATCTTTGTAACCCGCCTTCCTGATCTGATCGACATAAGCGGCGATCTCACGCAGGTTCATCTGTTCCGGTTTTTTCTCGGCGCGCTCCAACTCCCCGGCGGCAAGCGCGAATGGATAGGTTTTCTCTGTAAAGGTTTCGTCCGCGGCCTCCCCGGCGGGAGTAAAGCGGCGCTCGTGTACATTGCTAAAAGTCCATCCCCCGCCGGGGGCGAAATGCCCAGTGTCGGCATGGATGATGGCGGCGAAGTTTTCATTGCCGGGGGTGATTTCTATTATGGTCACGTCGAACAGTGTTCCTGCCGCAAGGTTGGAAAAGCCGATGTTCCATATTTCACCGGAGTCGGATTTTAGCCAGACACTGCTTTGTTTTACGGAACTTATGTTGCGGTACTTTTTTACATTGTGGTTCCAGATATCCGTGGCATTCCCCCAGGCGGACGGAAGCACATATTCCCCCAGGAAGAAAGTGCCTGCCGCTATCAGCAACGCCGCCGCCACGATGGGGCGGGTAATGCGGGAAGCTGAAACGCCGCACGACATCAGGACCATTGTTTCCTTTTGCTTCGTCATGATGGAAAGGGCGATGATGGAGGCGGTTAATACCGCCATAGGGGTCATATAATAAACCGCTTCGGGAAGCCGGTAGAAAAAGTAGACGGCAATAAGCCCAACAGATGAACCGGCGTGGACAAAATCTCCCACGACCTCAAAAAAGATGATCATGGCGAAAAGCGTGACCAACAACGCCATTCCCCCAAAGAAGTAGCGGAAGAAAAGGCCGTACACATACCGATCAAGAATATTCATGCCACCAAGCATCCCCCGCCATCATGAAGAACCACACCCCACAAACACCATTTCTTCCCATCCGTTCATAGTGGCGCCGGATCGGCATCCCGGTGCATACCTCGGCGAACGATCCGGCACTCTTAAGCGGCACGGACTGAATAACCTTTCTACGCCCTCCCCTTTGTCGATATATTTCCTCAACAAACACGGCAACGATGCCTGATAAACCGCGAATAAACCTGATTAAAACACACATGGGTTATTTTTTCTCCTTGATTATATCTTATGGGTTTAACACAATACAGCCAATGTCCATCTACTGGTTTGATTTGGCCGCAGGCGTGTTGCTGCTGGTGTTGGCCGGCTTCGGTTGGGTGCGCGGGCTGGTTAAGGAGTTCTTTTTCACCGCCGCATGGGTGGGCGGGTATCTGGCGGCGCTGTTTTTTTATCAACCTGCCGCACACCTTCTGAGAGGTTTTATCACCTATGGCCCTCTGGCCGACCTCGCCGGATTCTTAATCCTTTTCAGCGGAGTATATCTTCTGGTGCGGTTGCTTGAATATCTTGTCCGGGAAAAACTGGGATTAAAGATGCCGCGGGGAGTGGATGCTCCCGCCGGGGCGTTGATGGGGCTGCTAAAGGGATTGGTTATTTTAGCCTTGTTGCTGGTAGCCCTTAGTTATTGGCCTCCGGCGTATAAAGCATTGTTAACCGATTCATATATTTTGCGCTGGACTCACTACTTGGCGCATCCGCACGGGCCTTTGGGACAGCATTTCCCTCCTTCCAGCGAACTGAAAAGCGACCTTAATGAGTTAAAAGAGAAAATTCCGGACTTGAAGGATTTAAAGGGGAGCCTGCCCTCCGTGCCGTCCATCCCCGATGATGGGGCTTCACCCGCCACCCCTCCAATCGCCACGCCTCAGAAGGTTCCGTTACCCGAATTGCAGCCAATCTCTCCAAAAAAACCGGCCCAGCAGCCCGTTGCTTCACCCCCACAACCTTTGTCGCCCAAGAGGGGAACAGGCCTGCCGCCAGCCCCCCTCAATAATTCATCTTCCCCGCAGGCGGCAAGCGCGCCGCCCCGCATAAAACTGGTAGAACCGGTAAAGAAGAACAGGCTTGGCGCAGCCCCGATGCCTACCGAAGAGGAAAATCAGGGGATGGACAAATTCATAAAGTCCCTCGACTGACCGGCGCGGACAGCTGGTAATCTCTACGGCGGTTTCAACACCGCACCATTGGTATTTCTTCGCTTAATGGGGGTTTTTTGCTAGACTACGGAACGGGAGAAAAAAAAAGGAAAGAGAATGGCCGGAGAGCATCTATTTAAGGTACTGCTCGTTGATGATGAACCGTACGTCACGGAAATCATCGGGCGCATTCTTTCGCAGGCAAAGGTCGAGCCGATAGCCGCCTCATCGGGCGAGGAGGCTCTGCACCTTTTGCGCAATCACAGCGTCGATCTGGTGATCACCGATATTTTGATGCCCGGCATGAGCGGGCTTGAATTGCTGGAAAAAATCAAAGAACTTTATCCCACCCTGCCCGTGATCGTATTGACGGCACACGGCGATTTTTATGTGGCAAAAGAGGCGCTCAACCGGGGCGCATTTTACTTTCTGACAAAACCATTCAACAAGTCCACCATCCTCAACATCACGGAAAAGGCCTTGCGGCTGCCCCGGCTTACATCCGAGAAAAGACTGGTTCTTCCCTATGCCATAGCAAAGCTCACCTACCGCATTCCGAACGATTTTGCCTTGGTGCCCGCGATCAGTTATCAGATCATGCGGGTCTGCGAGGATATGGAATATTCAAGCAAAAAAACAAGCTTTGCGATCCCGTTGGCGGTGGACGAACTGGTAATCAACGCCATGAAGCACGGAAATAAAATGGATCCCGGCAAGGATGTCGCCGTGGAAGCCAAAGTCGGGCACGACTTCTTTACCCTCACCGTCGAAGACCAAGGGATGGGGTTTGATTTCGCATCGCTCCCGCAGGAATTTGACGAGGAAAGCCTGCTGGCGGAAGAAGGACGCGGCATTATGATGGTGCGTTTTTATATGGATGAAATCCGTTTCGAGAACGGCGGCCGCCGCTCCATTTGTTCCACTAAAAATGATTCCAACAATGCCTGAATGAAATCCCCTTTTTTTTTAAAAACCCTTAAAGGAAAGGCCGCGCTTTTCATTCTGGCGCTTTCGCTCATCGGCGTCCTCACGCTGGCGGCGGTGGTTACGAAAACCACGCGGAACATGCAGGCGGAATTTCAAAACGAGAAAGTCCGGCTCATTGATGACTTCGTGTTGCGCACACTGACCCCCATCATGCTTGCTGGCCACGGCGATATGATGAGCGAGGTGATGAGCAACTACAAGGGCATCCAGGGCCTTGAGAAGATCGAGATCGTGCGCGTTGACGGCGTTGAGGCCTTTACCGACGGCCAAACGATGGACAAAGTGAACAGGGCTTTGGGTGAAAAACGGTTTTCCCGCGCATTGAAATCCGCGCGGCAGGCGGTGCGGCCGGACGATCCCCACTTCGCCAACGCACTGGCTACGGGCGGAAACGAGGTTTTCACCCGTGAAGCCAATAACGAAAAAACGGTTGAGATCATGTTTCCGATCATCAATCAAGAAGCATGTCATGTCTGTCATGGAACGGACCACCGGATACGCGGGGTATTGCTTTCCACTTTTACCATGACCAAAGAGGACAGGGGCCTCATTAACGACATGATGCTGCTGTCTTTTGTCGGCTTCATCGTGATCCTCGGTACATCTTTTGGCGCACTTTTCTTCTTTAATACCATGGTGGCGAACCGCATCACCGGCATCATTAGGCAGGTAAACGAGATCGTTGGAGGCAACCGCTTTGACCTCCGCCTCCCATTGCTGGAAACCGGCGATGAGCTGAACGATCTCTCAACTGCATTCAACCACTTTATCGCTTCCGTAGAACTCTACCGGAATGCGGAGGAGCGGGAAAAGGAAAGCCTCGAATCAACGGTGCGGGAGCGGACAAAAGAATTGCAGGAAAAAAACGATTTTATCGAAGCCGACCTTATGGTGGCCCGGCGCATTCAGCAAAAACTGCTGCCCGAAAAATTTCCGGAAAACTCCAAGATGTCGTTCCACTCGGCCTATCTCCCCTGCTTGCATCTGGGGGGAGATTATTATGACGTGTTTGAAATGCCTAACGGCCATATGGGGTTATTCATCGCCGACGCTTCGGGGCACGGCAGTTCCGCCGCGCTTATCGTCGCTATCGTTAAATCGCTGCTTTCCACCATCGGACAGGAAATAGGTTCGCCCAGCTATGTGGTGCAGAGGATCAGTAAAATACTGTCCAGGCTCACGCCCGATGATTCATTCTGTACGCTTTTCTACGCCGTCGTGAACATCAACACTGGCTGGATGGCGTACTCGCTGGCGGGGCATCCCCCGCCGGTCGTGGTGAACCGTCATACCGGCGCTGTGCGCATCCTCGAGCCAAACGGCGGTTTGGTCGGAATATTCGATATCGACCGGTTTGAAGATTCGGTTTTCAAATTCGAATTCGGCGACCGTTTATTCGCCTATACCGATGGCATCACCGAAGCGGCAAATAAGAAGCGGGAGCTTTTTGGGAGCCAGCGGCTGATACACGTGTTGGAGGAAAACCGTGATTTTGAGGCGGCGCAGGTTATTGAAGCGGTACTGATCGCAATGAAGGACCATGCCGGTGACGAGCCATTGGCCGACGACGTGGCCTTGCTGGTGATGGACTACCAATCTGATGGTAGAATAGCGTAAAATATCAAAAGGGGTTGGAATCAAGGAGGTAGCGGCTATGAAAATTTCTTCTCGTACCGAGAACGGGGTAACGATTCTGGAGCTGTTGGGGAACATCAAAACGCTTGGCGACATGGAAGAGTTTTCCTCCGCAATTCAGGCCGAACTGGACCAGAAACACCTGAAGGTGTTGCTGAATTTTCAGGAAGTCGGTTTTGTAAACAGCTCTGGGCTTGGCCGTTTGGTGTTGGCCTCAAAAAAAGTGATCGAGGCTGGCGGCGTTATGAAGGTGAGCGGATTGGCCCAGGATCTTGATGAACTGTTTACTTTCACGCGGCTGAAAGAAAAAATAGCCGTGTTCAAAACCGAAGCGGACGCCGTCCGCAGTTTCCAGTAAGCGCGTTTCGCGCCACCCTTACTGTAAAGCCGCCGCGGTCGATGCTATTTCCGCCCGCGTGGGATTG
This sequence comes from bacterium, assembly GCA_021815535.1. Lineage (GTDB taxonomy): Bacteria > Nitrospinota_A > UBA7883 > JACRGQ01 > JACRGQ01 > JACRGQ01. The sequence goes on along the minus strand of JAKAGL010000007.1, from coordinate 17,145 downwards.
ATGGGGTTTTTTCGCGCTACCGTTTCATACAATAGCGCTTTTGCCACTCCATAGCGCGCCGCTTCTTCATCCAGCGCCGGAGCGATGGAACTGTGCAACCCGTAAAGCCCCAGCAGAATGTCGGTCAACGGCACCGCCAGTGGCATGCCGATACCCGCCGACTCAACGGCATTAAGTACCGGCTCAATTTGGGCCAGTGCGGGGGAAAGCGGCCGCTTCAGCCGTTCAAACAGTGCGGCCAATATCTCGCTGTGCGCGTTACCCGCGCTGCGTCCCAGCCCCCCCAGCGATGCATCCAGCCGGACCGCTCCCGCATTTGCCGCCGCGAGGGCATTGGCGGTTGCAAGCTGAAGGTTATTGTGGCCATGAAAACCCGCCGCACCGCCGGCCGCCCGGATCTGTTCCACTTTCCGCTCCACCATGCCGGGGGTAAGGCAGCCCGCGCTGTCCATAATGCAGATGCAATCCGGCCCCCAACCGCTGATCCGCTTCACTTTTTCGGCAAAGGCGGCATCGTCGGGCAGATGGGCCTTCATCATGCATACGGTCACCTGAAGCCCATGCTGCCGGGCGAATCTCACCGCTTCTTCCGCCTCTTCGATGGCGGTGATGTTTTGGCCTATGCTGATGAAATGGATGCCGTGGTCAATCGCAAGGCGGATGTCATCCATTATTCCGATGCCCGGAATAAAGAAAACGCCAAAAGCGGTATTGTGAAAAATGCGTGATGCGGCCCTTAAATATTCCTCGTCGGTCTGGGCGGCGGCCGGATACCCCGCGCGCGCCGCGCCAAGGCCATAACCATGACCAATCTCGACATATGGAAACCCGGCCCGTTCCATCGCCCCACCCACAATTTCCATGTGGCGCACGGTGAAACCGAACTCGACGGCATAGGAGCCATCGCGGAAAAAGACCTCGTAAATTGCCGATTTCATTAGCATTTTAGGTTACCAGATTTAAGGGGTGATTTCTTTACTATTCGGAACGGATTGATGAATACTTGAATGAATAACGGCCCTATATTGCAGCTTTCCCCCTGTTGATTCGAAATCATAAGTGAGATATATAATTACACTTCAGGTTTTGTAGACGCGGGGTTGCAATTAATAGGGAGCGGCACAATGTCAAAAAGTGAAGAGATAAAAAAGGCGATAGGCGGGCATGGAATGTGGAAGGTGCGCCTGCGCAGCGCCGTTGATACCGGTAAAAGCGAATTCACGGTGGACAAGGTGAAAGTGGACAACCAGTGCGATTTCGGCAAATGGCTGTACAGCATGACGAACGATGAAAAAAAATCTGAGCATTGGATCAAGGTTCGCGATCTCCACGCCAAATTTCATGTAGAGGCTGCAAAAATACTCGATAACGCGTTGGCAGGAAATAAAGACAGCGCCGCCAAAGGCCTTGATCCCTCAAGCGAATTTTCCAAGCTTTCCGCGAATCTTACTTCGGCCATGATGAGTTGGGAGAAGGCGTAACAACATCGGGGGTTTTCCTGAAGATCCCGCCCTAAACCCGGCCTAGCCCGGCATGACGAGCCGAAGGTAGATATCGATGATCTTCCGCTCGAAGAAGAGAGCCGCTATGGCTCCAGCGACGAGGTAGGGGCCAAACGGGATCTTGCTCCCCTTTCCGAAAAACAGTTTGCCGATAAGGCCGATCACCGCCCCGATAAACGATCCGAGAAAGATCGTGATTAACACCGCCTTCAGGCCAAGGAAAAGGCCCAGCATGCCCATCAGCTTGATATCGCCGCCGCCCATCCCCCCGGGCACCGCCACTGCCAACAGAAAAAATATCCCAAACCCTGCCGCAAAGCCAAGCGCGGCATCCATCACCGAAAGCGGCAGGACGAATAACGCACAGACCAGTCCCACCGCCATTCCGGGAAGGGTGATGACATCGGGGATGAGGAAGTGATCGAGATCGATAAAGAAAACAGCCACCAGGGCGGCACAGAGCAGCATGTAGACAAATGCCGGGCCGCTCAGGCCAAATCGGAGAAAGCAGGCTGTGAAGAGGATGCCGGTGAGCAGTTCCACCAGCATGTAGCGCGGTGAAAACGGCGCGCCGCAATGGGCGCACTTGCCGCGCAACAGCAGGTAACTGGCGATGGGGATGTTGTGATACCAGCGTATTGGCTGGCCGCAGGCGTAGCAATGCGAACCGGGGCTGACCACCGACTCGCCGCGCGGCTGCCGGTAGATGACAACATTCAGAAACGAACCGACCGCGGCGCCGATGGCGAAAAAATAGGCGGTCCAGACATACGCGGGATTCATTCCGCGTCTTCCCTGGCATTAAGCGCCTTCATCACGATGTCATAAGAAAAACCGCGGCGCAGCAGGAAATCGAACAGCTTCTTCTTGCGCTGAAGCGGGGCAAGGTTTTTTTTCATGGTTTTGCTTTTTTTTTCGATCAGCGCCCGTATTTCGTTCCGTTCCCGTTCGGGATCGGAAAATGTTTCCGCCACCGCCTCCTGAACCAGTTGTTCGCCGATCCCGCATTTTTTAAGGGCGTCGCGTACATAACGCGGCCCCACTCTCTTGTTGCGCACCAACGATTGCGCGCGGCCGTGCGCGAACTTCCGATCGTCCACCAGCCGCCGTTCGCGCAGATACTCCACCGCTCCGTCAATGATGTCGGGCGGGGTTTCCCGTTTTTCCAGAGCGCCGCGCAGCTCGTGCTCGCTGCGGTCACGCCGCGCCAACAGCCGGTATGCGGCGGCCAGCGCGCGCCGCAGCCCTTGCTCCATCGCCGCCTACGATTTTTTGCGCGATGGCTTCGCTTCGGCCTCTTCCGTTTTGGCCTCGGCCTCCCCGATCGGCTCTATTTTTGCGCCAATGCCGAGTTTGTTCCGCAACTCTCTATCGAGTTCCTCGGTAATGGAAGGATTCTCCACAAGGAACTTGCGGGCCTGTTCGCGCCCCTGGCCTATTTTTTCCTTCTTGTAGCTGTACCAGGAGCCGGTTTTTTCCACTAATCCATGGTTGCTGGCGAGGTCGAGCATATCCCCTTCGCGTGATATGCCGTGGCCGAAGAGGATGTCGAACTCCGCTTCGCGGAATGGCGGCGCCACCTTGTTTTTCACCACTTTCACGCGGGTACGGTTGCCGATCACCTCTTCCCCGTCCTTCAGGGCGGCGGTGCGCCGGATATCCATCCGGACCGAGCTGTAAAATTTCAGGGCGTTGCCGCCGGTGGTGGTCTCCGGATTGCCGAACACCACGCCGATCTTCATCCGAATCTGGTTGATGAAGATGACCGAGGTTTTGGATTTACTGATGATGCCGGTGAGCTTGCGCAACGCCTGGCTCATCAGCCGGGCGTGCAGGCCCATGTGGCTGTCTCCCATATCCCCTTCGATCTCGGCGCTGGGCACCAAAGCCGCCACCGAGTCGACCACCACCACGTCGCAGGCGCCGGAGCGTACCAACGTTTCGACGATTTCGAGAGCCTGTTCGCCGGTATCAGGCTGCGAAATGACAAGGTTCTTCACATCCACGCCGAGCTTTTGGGCATAGAGCGCGTCAAACGCGTGTTCGGCGTCAACAAAGGCGGCCACGCCGCCGTTTTTCTGTGCGTTGGCTATAATGTGCAACGTGAGAGTGGTTTTACCGGACGATTCGGGCCCGAATATCTCTGTGATGCGGCCGCGCGGAACGCCGCCGATACCAAGCGCATAATCAAGCGAAAGAGCGCAGGTGGGGATGGATTCGGTGATGACCTTCGGGCTGTCTTCTCCCAGCAGCATCACCGAGCCTTTGCCGAAGTTCTTTTCGATTTGGGCAAATGCCATTTCGAGCGCCTTTTTCTTATCGCTGCTTGGTTCCACCATAATCCCTCCCTTTTTATTGTAACGGTATCGAAGCCAATTCCGTGTACTGCGGCCCTTCAGGCCTCAGCTCGCTTTTTATGAGATAAATCCCTTCAACCGAAACTTTACCAAAAATTAACCCTTTTGCACAATCAATTTTTTCTAATAGCTTATTTAGCCGCTTCATTCCCTTGAACCGACCTAAGGTAAGATGTGCCAGAAACTTCCTGCTTTCTGGCTCAAAACCAAGCAAAACCGTCGCTTTTTCTACAAGACTAGCGAGTTTTTCGAGTTTTTCCGCTCCCTTTATAACGTCCGTATATAGCACCCGTGGATGGCGAACGTTTGGCAAAAAACCGATGGAGCCAACCTCGATGGTGAATTTTTCGCATTTCACTATCTGCAGACCGGTGATAAGAGATGGAATCTCGGATTCATCCACGTCCCCCAAAAACTTCAGGGTGAGGTGAAGGTTTTTGGTTTTTACCCATTTTACTTCCGCTTCCGCCCCGGCCAGCTGGCGTATCAAAGCATCAAGCGATTGCGCCACCTCTGGCGACATTTTTACCGCGATGAAAAGCCGGTGAAATCTGCCCGACATGATTATCTTTGCAACCACCCATCAAAGTATGCAAAAACCTCCGGACTATCCCACGCAACGGCACCGGAAACTTTTGCCACGGCTTTTCCATCCTTGTCCAGAATGTAACTTACCGGCAGTTCGCTCAGCCCCAGTTGCGACATCACGCCGGTATCGTCCTCGATCAGTACGGGGAAGCGCGCGCCGGTTTTTTCGGCGAATTTCTTTGCCTTCACCGCTCCGCCGTCATGCACGAGAACGGTGACAACCGCCAGTCCCTTGCCATGATATGCGTCAAATAGGCGGTTAAGCGCAGGTATCTCGGCGTAGCACGGCACGCACCATGTGGATGCGAGATTGAGCAGCAACACTTTTCCGGAAAAATCGGCCAGCTTCACCGGCGTCCCATCGGCGGTTTTCAGCTTTAAGCCGGAGAAATCGGCCGCCTCCGGCGGGTCGGCCCTAAATGGCGGCAGATCCTCTGCGGAGGCCAGCGGCATGGAAAGCAATGTCAGCACTGCGGCGGCCGCAAAAACCCTCTTCATGCAGCTATCATACGCCTATTGGCGCGCGTGGCTGTGCAAAAACTCCCGTATCGTCTTTATCTCGTCATCCGGCAATTGCGGCATCCCTTTCTGTTCAATCCGTTTTTTCATGACAGACAGAATGGCATCCCATTGTCCCGCGTTCAGCATGGCGGGGTCGGGCATCTGATGGCAAAGGGTGCAGCGCGCTTCAAAGAGGGCGGCCCCTTCATCCGCCGTTGCGGCAAAACCGATGGTACCCATCGCGGCCAAAAAGACCACCGTTAAAAATGTTGCCTTCATAACGCCCCCAACACGGTCAGCAGCGCGGTGCCATCTTTGTAATCTTCGTTCATGCGGACGATACCCGTTTTGTCGATTACCACCGTGGTGCCCATCGTGGCGTGAAACGTGTTCAGCACGGCTTGTCCCACATCCACTCCCACCACGAACGGAGAGCTCGCGTAGCCGGCGGAATTTTGCGCATCAGCGGCAACCGCCACACTGCCGGAGAGATAGTCCACGGCGACATAAACGGCGTTGGGATACTGCGCCATTGCCGTTGACTGCATGTGCTGCATATGGGCATCGCATATGGGACACCACATGGTGAAATAGAGCACTACCGGCTTGCCCGCGGCGTTCAACGCCGACAGCGAAACGGTCCCGCCAGCGGTGTCAGGCATCGAGAAATCAGGGGCCGTCTGACCGACGGCGTGGCCGGCGCTGGCAGTTGTGGTGATGCGCTTATCCTCCCCCGACGGAATGAGATTGTTGCCGCATGCGGCGATCATCGCCGCCAGCAAGGCCGGAAGAACTATCCATTTAGCGGAAAACATGGCTTACCCCCATTGTGACAACGTCGGTGGTTGGAAAATTGCTTCCCATGCCGCTCCAAGCCAGCGCGTGGCTCAAGGTTAATTTCAAAACCCAGTCGCGCTCCATCGATGACCAGGCCGCCGTTGCGCTCACGGAACGTTTTTCCATGCCGGTGGTGGGGTCGTTTTGACCGTTGATGGTCCCTTCGTTCTCGCGCAGGTCGCTGTAGGTGCCGGTGAAGGTGATGGTGTTCATAGATTCCAGAAATGCCGTGTATCCGAAAGAGGCGGTCCATAAAAAACGATCGCCCAGTTTTTTGTGGTACGGCTGCACATAGGTGCCGTATTCACGGTTTATGGGGCGTTCCAGGTGCGTTCCATATGACATGAGCAGGGAGGTGTTCCAAGGGTATATGGTCTTGTCCAGCAACATGGTGGCATCGAGGCGGTAAAAGCCGCGTCCAGTGATATCGAAACTGCTTCCTGCATCATCATAGGGCGATATGCCGGTAGGCACTACCAGCGACCCGCCGAAGTAGACGGCGGGGATAAGGTCTTTCCAGCTATTCACTTTCCATACGCACATGATCTTGTCAAAGGCTTCATACCAGAGGTTGATGGTGGCGTCGCCTACACCCCGGGTGCTGGATGAAGCCCCGGAGTATTTGTTCTCGTTGAATACCAGCGGCAGAATGGCGCTGATCTGCCAGTTATCGGCAAGCCGGTAGGCATACCCAATGTTTAGCCGGTATTGCTTGAGATCGGAGCCGGGGGGATCGGGGAAATGTTTCCCGTCTTTGTTCCAATAACCGTTGTATTTTTCATAATCAAGGGATACGTCGAGCATCGCGCTGGATATTTTGGGCATAACCAGTGCAGAAGCCGAGCCTCCGCCGCAACAGGAGGCGGCATATGCCGCCCCCTGAGGGAAGAGGAGGGCGGCCCCCCCAAGGAAGGCCGCCACAAATACGTAACCGGCAGCGCGCCGCATCACATGCCCGGCGTTAAACTGAATGTGGCGTAGTTGGTAGCGGTGCCGCCGGCGGTGCCGGTGCTGCTGTTGTTGTACACGTTGCCATTGATGGTGAGACGGACAAGGAAGGTCGCCTGTGTACCGCTGGCAAGCCCGGCGATACCCGAAAGCGTGAAGTGCCCGGCGGTGCCTTCCGTCATCGCGTTCCAGGTGGTTCCATTATCGGTGGAAGCTTCCACCACAAGGGTGTTCACCGTGAAGGCGCCGCTGTTCAGGGAAAGGCCGGTGGCCAGCGCGGGCCAACTGGTCATGCTCTGCTGCGCGGCGATGAAAAGCTTCAGCGTCCCCATGCCGTTCATCAGGGTGAGGGAATCCTTGAAGACCGGGTAGGTGCGAACAGTAGAGGAACCCATACTGGTATAGGTGTCAGATGAGAATTTGAGGTTAACTTTGGTCGTATCCCCCATGCTCATGCCAACGTTGGGGTAGAAGGTGGCCGTCTCGCCGCCGACGTCAACCGCAAGTTCCCAGTATCCCATCGAAGAGCCGGAGGCCATCAGGTAATAGATCACGCAGGTATAGGTGCCATCGCCGTTGTCGGTTACGCCGTCGACCGGGGCGGTATGGCTCATGGTCGACATATGCATGGTCGGAGTCACTGCAAGCGTAAGGCCGGTCACCGCCGCGCCGGTAGAGATATTGCTGACACGTATCTTGAACATGGTTTTTCCCTGCATGGCGGCCATGGTGCCGGCTACATATTCCACTTTGTAGCTGGTGGTCAGCACGGTTTTTGCGAATGGCAGGTTCCCGATATCGCTGGCGGTGACGCCGCTGGTGTTATTGGCGTTCGCATTCCAATCCATCATCGCCGTTTCAAATTTGCTCTGGATGTCCGCCGGTATGGGGTTGCCCGAGGTGGTGGTCACGGCGGTGGAACCATCCATGCCGTCCAGCGAACCATCGGCCAAGTCTGTGGCCAGCGCATTGAGCAGCTCGAATTGTTTACCGGCGGCAAGTCCCTGATCGCTGGTGAGCTGGCTGAACGCCGCCTCATGGAATCCAGCAAGCTTCTCAGCTGATTGTTGGGTGGCATCGGCCGCCGCGGAGGCCATATCCGGTTTCACCGTGGAATCCGGCGTATACCCGAAGGCTGTGCTGAATGCGGTGTTTGCTTCCGTTAATGTTTTGCCTCCTGCTACCAGTTTGTTCACGATGGTCGAGCTGGGAGTGATATACGCTTTTGACGCGGCTGCCGAGAGGGTGCCTCCCGCGATGTAGGCGCTGAGAGTTTCCGCCGCAACGCCGGCGGTGCCGGTCGCTTCGTCGGTGTAGGTTCCGCCCGCCGACTCGATCAGCAAATCACCAGCCAACGATGCATCAGGGATGCTGACGCTGTAGGTGCCGTCGGTGCCGGTTGTGGCGGTGGCAACGGTAGCTCCGTTGCCGTCTTTCACGGTCACCGTTGCACCCGCGACGGGGGCCGCGACGACGGAACCGGTAACGGTGGTAGTGGCGGCGGGAGTGGTTGAACTGCCGCACGCAGCGGTCATCAGTATGAACAACGCGGGCAGAGTGAACTTGATAAGTGCACGGCATTTCTGGTTGCAGCTAAAATCCATTGTATCCTCACAAAATTCAAACGTGTTTGTTCCGCACGAATGGGCGGATCGCGAAAAATACGCGAACGCGGACCCAGCGCGGCTGTGGCGTCTTATGTGGAAAAAATGAATTTAGGCTGAAGGGGGGCGCGGGTCGGGTTCCGCCCGATTTTGCGGAATGAGCCACGGGGAATAAGAAATATTCGCCATTGGGTTGGCGGAAAGTTGATCGGGATATTTGTTCAACACAAGATAGCTATCAGTAGCCGGTGCTCGGTCGCCATGCCCGGAAGAAAGCGGGCCGTCCGATTTGATACAGCATCCTGACATCATATTGCATTTAAGAATTTTGCTTATTTTGCATGGTTTGTTTGCATGTTCAGGACAATGAGATCGCGGGGCGGGAGTTTCGGCGGGAATCTGCTCAACGGCAGCGCCGTCGTGGCGGGCCATTTGCATCCCGCCATGAGGGGTGGCATCATGCGCGCAGTGATCCATTTCCGCCCGTGCGGCGGCTGGGAACGCAAGGAGAGCCACCAATGCCGCCAAAAAAAACGTATCCCGCAAATGTTGATACATGATTTTTGATTTTATTAGGACTTTCCGCGAGTGTCAATGAACCGCAGTACCGGGCCGATATACGCCGAGTGGCAGTTATCCGGAGTTTCAGGCCGATATGGGCCTGATTTACTCCAAATCCTCGTCATCGGCCGGAACGGTGGCAACAGCCGGCTTGGTGAGGTATGCCTCGATGAACGGCATGATATCGCCGTCCAGGATCGCATCGGTGTTGCCGCTCGACAGCCGTGTACGAAGGTCTTTCACCATGCGGTATGGGGCCAGCACATAGGAGCGTATCTGGCTACCCCAGCCGATCTCTTTTTTGTCCATGGTGAGGTGATCGATCTCGGCCTGTTTTTTCCGCCGCTCCAGTTCGTGCAGGCGGGCGCGGAGCACTTTCATGGCGGTTTCGCGGTTCTTGTGCTGTGACCGCTGGGTTTGGGAGGCCACCACTATCCCGGTGGGAATATGGGTAATACGGATGGCTGAATCGGTTTTGTTGACGTGCTGTCCTCCCGCGCCGGAAGAGCGGAAGGTATCCACCCGCAGATCGGCCTCGTTGATATCGACCACGACGCTGTCTTCCAGTTCGGGAAGCACAAACACAGACGAAAAAGAAGTGTGGCGGCGCTTGTTGGCGTCAAACGGGGAGATGCGCACCAACCGGTGTACGCCGTTTTCCGCCTTCAGGTAACCGTAGGCGTATTCCCCGATGATCTCGATGGTTGCGCTTTTGACCCCGGCTTCTTCCCCTTCCTGCAGGTCGATGATGCTGGTTTTGAAGCCATTTTTTTCCGCAAAGCGGAGGTACATCCGCATCAGCATTTGGGCCCAGTCCTGGCTCTCGGTGCCCCCCGCCCCGGAGTGGATTTCCATGATGCAGTTGCCGCGGTCGTAGTTGCCGGTCAGTATGAGTTTGACCTCGATTGAGGTCATGTTGTGTTCGAGCATATCAAGCTCTTTTTCCACCTCGCCCATCACCGTCTGATCCGCTTCGAGGCGGGCAAGCTCGAAAAGCTCCTGAGCGCCGGTGATCTCCTTGCGCACCTTCTCAAACTGGGCGATGGTTTGCTCCAGTTGGGCCTTTTCCTTCAAGACCTTTTTGGCGTTTTGCTGGTCGTTCCAGAAATCGGGCACCGAGGCTTGCGCCTCGAGCTGGGTTATTTGTTTGAGCTTGCGGTCAAGATCAAAGGAACCCCCGGAGCCGGCCGAGCCGGCCGTCGAATTCCTTGAATACGTACGCTATTTCTTCGGGAGTGCGGTTCATTTTTTTCTGGCGCCTTTCGATGTTGCTTTTGCCTTCGGAGCCGCCTTCTTCGGGGCGGCCTTCTTGGCGGCGGTTTTCTTAACGGTCTTCTTTGCCACTTTCACCGGCAGCGACTTTGCCAACTCGGCGTACTTCTTTATCGCCACATCGTTGGCCTTGATAAATTCCGCCACCAATCGGGCGGCCGCGCTGTAAATGCTCTCCTGCATCTTATAAATAACGGCCTTGCCTCCCAACGTGGTAATCCCCGGAATGTCGGGAAGCTCCATCTTGCCGATGGTTACCGCCTTGATGATCTTATCAATATCATCTTCCTCGTAAAGCTCTTCATTCTTGAACAAGAACGCGCATTTAACATAATCCCGCTCTTTCAACTCGTTGATATTGAGCGATCGAACAATATTTTCCATTTTTACGTCATGTGGCTTTTTAAATGCCTTCATCATAATGTCGCGCACTTCTTTGAAATATTTGGAATTAAGCCCTTTGCCGGCGAAAAACTCGCCCGGTATTTTAGAGCTTATTTCAAACATTATCCCTTCGGGGCCGAGGCGGCCAACCCCTATCTCATAGGTTATCCAGTTGACAAAAAATCGGTTTTCCTTTTTCGGCTTATATTTCAGACACATCTCATTTCGAAGCCGGTCGAGGGAATCATTTATCGCCCGGTAAAATATCTGATCACGCAGATTACCCACGGAACACCCTCCAAACCATAATATATCAGTAAGTTACGGTATGCGTTAAGGAATTACGACTTTTTGTAAATTATCAAATATAATTTGTCAAGTCAATATATATTATACAATGACTAAGAACCCCAATTATGGAGAAACCTATCAAGAAAATAATGGCTCTCGATTACGGCTCGAAACGGATCGGCGTGGCGGCATCCGATCCGCTTGGTCTAACGGCTCAAGGTATTTGCACTATTGAGCGGAAAAACAAGAAAAAAGACATCGCGGAGATTGTCGCGTGGGCTGAAAAGCTGGATGTGGGGGAGATCCTCATGGGAAAGCCGATGCGGATGACCGGCACCCCAGGCACACTTCAGGAAGAAATCGAACGGTTTGCTGTTGCGCTTGAAAAAGCGTCAAACAGGCCGGTGACATTGCGCGATGAGCGGTTCACCACGGTACAGGCGGAACGCCATCTTATCGATGCCGATGTTTCGCGCGAAAAGCGCAAGGGCGTCATAGACAAGATCGCAGCGCAACTCCTGTTGCAGAGCTATCTCGACTCGCTCCCCCGCAGCGGCGGCTGATTTTTCCGTAGAGGAGATGCGACGGGCCTACTCCTCCAGCAAGAAGGCGAAGTCCTCTTTGGTGAGGCCCCGGTTGAACGATTCCTCTTCGAGGATATTCTTCACCAAGCGGCGTTTTTTCTCCTGAAGCTCCAGGATTTTTTCCTCTATGGTACCCAATGTCACCAGCCGGAAAGCGAGTACCGTTTTGGTCTGCCCTATACGATGTGTGCGGTCAATCGCCTGTGCTTCCACGGCGGGGTTCCACCACGGGTCGAACAGCACCACATGGGACGCTGAGACAAGATTGAGGCCGGTCCCCCCCGCCTTCAGCGAGATCAGGAACACCGATGGCTCAGCGTCTTTCTCGAAACTTTCCACCAATTCGGATCGGTGCTTAGTCTGCCCGGTGAGCATCCGGCATGGTATATCCGCCGCCATCAGGCGGTCTTCCAGCCGGTCGAGCATCCGGACGAATTGCGAAAAGACTAACACCTTTTTACCGGACTCCATCATCGGGATGACGAGGTTCATGAATTCGTCCACTTTGCCGGAACCGGTTTCTTCCGCTTGTATCAGGCCCGGGTCGCAGCATATCTGGCGCAGGCGGGTAAGGGCGGCCAACATAATAATCTTTTCCTGACCGGCAATTTTGCCCCCCTTGAGTGTACCCAACAGATTGCGCGCCTTGGCGGCTTCGGCCAGATACACTTTTTTCTGCGCGACAGTCATGGCGCAATCGAGCCGCTCTTCAATCCGCGGGGGCAACTCCGCCGCCACCTCGGATTTCAGCCGCCTGAGGAGGATGGGACGCAGCCGCGCCCGCAAAAACGCGGCATCCTGCCCGGCGTTTTCCCCAGACATCCTGTTACCGCTCATGGAGGTGGGAAGATAGCCGGGCACCGCGAAATCGACGATGGAGCAGATGTCGGAAACCCGGTTTTCTATCGGCGTGCCGGTGAGGGCGAAGCGGTATTTGGAATCGAGCGTTTTCACCACTTTCGAAATGTCGGCGGCGGGGTTTTTTATGGCCTGCGCCTCGTCGACGCAAATGACCAACCATTTCTGGCCGCGAAGGATCTCCTGGTCGCGCCGCGTGAGCGAGTAGTTCTTGACCAACACGTCGTACTCGTTCATTTTTTTCAGAATGCTGTAGCGTTCTTTTCCCGATTCCAGCACCCCCACCTTGAGATGGGGGACAAAGTGTTCGGCCTCGCGCCGCCAATTGTGCTGAACGCTTGCCGGGCAAATGATCAGGGACGGAAGTCCGCCGTTTTCTTTTCTCGCTTTGAGCGCGGTAATGGTCAGAAGCATTTGCAGTGTTTTTCCCAAACCCATCTCATCGGCCAGCAACGCGCCGCCGAACGTATCCGCAGCCCACGCAAGAAAATCGACCCCCTCTTTTTGATAATCGCGCAGAATCTTTACGGCGTCTTCATCGAGGGGAGCGGAAGGTATTTTGTTAAACCCTTTAATTAACCTGCCCATCTTCTCGGCAAGGTCCCCCATTTCCGCTGAATGCCCGGTCATTTCCAGCAGATCGCGCCCCTTATCGCCGGCTAGCTGCAGGGCGTGTATTTTCTGGGGCTTGCCATCGAGCGCGATACCGGCGCCGGTGAAGGCCTCGAGCGTCCTCCAGTAATCCGTCAGTTCGCCGCGCCGGTAAAGTCCGGATGGCAGTGAGACCAATTCATCATTCCCCACCGTTAACCGTGCGAGAAGGTCGGCGGGCGTCAGTTTTCTTAAGTCTTCTTCCAACTCCACCGAAAGGGCCAGCCAATTCACCCCGCTTGGTTCTGTCTGGATGGTAAGGCGTGGCGCCGCGCGCACGGTCACCAGCTCCCTGAATGATTTAGTGCCAAGATAGGAGACATGGGGGGGACGTCCCTCCCACTGGCGTATCAGCTCCATTATGTTGGATTGCCTTATTTTCCATGTTTTGCCCGGCTGGCCCTCAATAATGACATTTTTTGCGTTTGCGGGAATGAACTCGCCCAGCCATCGTTCCACATCTTCAAGGTCGGCCTTCACGGGGAAAAGACAGATGGCGCTGTCAGCATCGGGACCGGATCTGCTTTCCGGCTGATCGGCGTGAAGGGGGCTTGAGGGAATGGCTGCATCCACGATACTTTCCAGGGCAGATTCGTGCATCTCACGCAAGTGGGCGGTTCCCGATTGTTCCCATTCTCCGGCGGCGTTCAGGCAAAATCCGGCTCTATCAGAAACCGCTCGTGCGGTGATGGCAAGATAATTGTCTTCGTCAAGGTGTATCTCGATAACCGGCTTTACGTTCACTTCCAAAACGGCGCCTTCGATAAGCACCTTGGCATTGTTCTGAAGCATCCGCCGAATAAGGGCCGGCGCAATTGGGGAATTTTTTATCACGCTTATGGGGAACACCCCCGTCCGGGCCAGCCGTACAACCATTGACGCCTGCATGCCGATGGTATCCAGATGAAAGAGTACCCCCCCGTGGAGGACGAAAAGGTTTCCAAGAAGCCGTGATGCGTAAAACGACAGGTGATCGGCGATCAGCCGGGCGGCGGAGAGCGGAAGATTTTCTTCCAGCGCGGGATGGGATACCGCCCACTGACAGGTCCCCTTACCGGCCTCGATAAGGCAGAGTTTCGCCGACACCGGTTCGAACAGGATTGGAGAGCCGTCTTCCCATAACAGCCTTCCGCTTGCGCCCCATGTATTGAGCCAGGTAACCGCGTTGGAAAGAGGCAACAGCGTGTTATCGCCGCCATGCGCTCCGTAATTGTTTTTGACTTCCGGTTGACCCGCGATCCAGTGCACCATCTGGCTGTCGACTGTGAATTTACCGCGCCCTCTCATCTCCAACTCGCCGCTCAGGCGCTGAATGCCGCTCAGCGCGCGGGGACGCAGGTCGTCTCCGGTCCAGCCGAAATAGAGCCGGTAGTTCAACACTTCGACGCCGTTGTGATCGGGAGCCTTGGCGGAAAGCCAGATAACATGGGCCTTGAATTCGGCGGCGCTGTTTTGCGGGGCATCGTTTACCCACTGAGAAAGCGTTCGTTCCATGGCCCGCAGGTTCCACGCCGCGGCGGCGGCATCGGCCTCAGGCGATTCGAGAAACCGCCGCAAGGCTTCATCCCGGTGCGCGATGCCCTCTTCACGCCACATCACCTTTTTTATTATCCGGTGAAGGTTCTCTTCATAGCGCCGGAGAAAATCAACCGGATTGTCCGGCCAGAGAAAATGGGAGGCGATCGAGGCGAATTCGTGCCGGGAGTATTTCGGCTTTGCGGCATAAACCAACGACACTTTATTGATGATCTGCTTTGCCCGATCCGTGCCATAAGCTTCGATAAAATCAATCCACCAGTCTCTCGCAGAAGAAACGGTTTCCGGCGCGGTTTTCTGGGGGCGAATACCGACCGCTTTTGGCGGCTTCATCTGGGGCATTACCGGTATTTTTGCCGGCACATCCTCCTCCATCGGGAACAGTTCCTGCAAAAATGCCTTACCTACATCGATCTTGCGCGTAAGGGTCTTATCGTATGCCGCGCCGCCCAATATTTTGGCTATCCGTTGCGAGTAAGCCGAACCGGCTAACCGGGCAAAAGCGATGGCTGTGAATGCCGCCGCAATGCAGTGTTTGCAGTTCTCCGCTACCGGACACGAGCAGGCCCCATAAACCGTTTCCCGGTCTGGATCAACACGTAAGCGGGATTCGTAGGTTTCGGTTCCGCGCACATTGGCGACGATTGCCGTTTCATCATCGATATCGATGGATCGTACCCGCCCGCTTAAAAAATACTCCCTTCCCCTGATGCCGGAAGTGCTGTGAATAAGCCCCTGAAGGTAATCGATGAGCGGTTTTACCGAAGTTTCATCAAAAAGGTAATTTAGGCCCATCCCCCCATATTACGGGAAATGGGCCTAAAAGCGATGGGATTTGTGCAGATAGGTCTATGGGGGCGACTGTGTGAACGCCCATTCCATGATTAGCTAGCGGTTATTAAATGGGTGCCACCGGAGGGCAACCTACTGCTTAAATTGAGGATACCGCTGTGCGATTTTTGATCGCGAACCTGCGGCAGAACGGTTTAAGGCGACGGTCTTGAAAACCGTTGCCGGTCTTTGTTAGTTGACCGCTTCTCGGAGGGCTTGACAAGCGCATTGCCTGCTTTTACATTACTAACTATGTCGAACTATAGAAATATTGAGGCCGAAGGCTTCACGCCTGAAAAAAGGCCTGCCGAGAGGAGACCAAAGTCGGATGTGAAACGGCTGTCGTCCATGTTCGGCGCGCTTTCAAACACTCACCGTTTGAATCTTTTCCTCAAGCTGGTTTCTTGCACTGCCCCGGGGTCTTCTTGCTCCTTCGGCTCGGTGAAGGAAAATAAAACCTGCGTGGGGGATTTGGGCAAAAACTTGAAGATAGCCCCCTCCACCCTCTCCCACCACATAAAGGAACTGCGCATAGCCGGCCTCATTAAGGTGGAACGGAACGGGAAGAAGGTGGAGTGCTGCATTGCCCCGGAAGGGGCAGAGATGTTAACGAAATTTATTGCTTCGATGGCTGCGGGCAAATAGAAAGCCGCCGCTTATTCATTGAAGCGTGGAGGATAATTTGAAAGAGCAAATGATCGGCGGAGACCTTCAAAAGATCGCGTCATCGGTTAAAAAACCGGCATCGTGCTGTTCTTCCGCAGAAAAGCCGGATAACGGCAATGCCTGCGGCGAGCCCCACAGCCCCGACATCGCCGCACATCCCGTACAGCCTGTCACGGTTAGTACCGAATGGACGTGGGAAGATCATGCCGGACAAATAAGATGCAGGCTTACATCCTTTCGAGACCGCTATTCCGTTGCGCCGGGGTTGTACGCGGTGGGGAAACCGGACAAAAACTCTGACGTGTTGGTGAGTGCAAATTATAAACTGAGCTTTGATATCCTTCGTCGTTCTTTAAAAGGGATGAACGTCTGGATATTGGTGCTGGATACCAAAGGAATTAACGTATGGTGCGCTGCGGGAAAAGGAACCTTCGGCACTGATGAGTTGGTAAACAGGATCTCCGTAACCGGGTTGAAAGATATTATCGGCCACAACAGGATCATCCTCCCTCAACTCGGAGCGCCCGGCGTGGCGGCCCATCAAGTTAAGAAAAGGACCGGTTTCATTGTTCATTACGGGCCGATCCATGCTCACGATATTCCCCGATACATTGAGGCGGGCTATACCGCTACAAAAGAGATGCGAGCGATGTCATTTACCCTCCTTGACCGGCTGATACTTACCCCTATGGAATTGAATCCGGCGTTGAAACAGTTTCCTCTCTACGCCTTGTTGGTGCTTGTGGTATTCGGCCTGAAACCTCAGGGTATTTTGTTTAAAGACGCATGGGTAGGGGGTTTGCCGTTCTTGCTGATTGGCCTCATCACCGTAGTGGCCGGCGCCTTCGTTACGCCGTTGCTCCTTCCCGCCGTCCCGTCCCGTTCGTTTGCCGTAAAAGGCTGGATTATGGGAACCATAATGCTGGCCGCTTCTGCGGGATTAACGGGTGTTTTTGAAATGGAGAAAACCCTTCGGATAATAACCTTCCTTCTGTTTCCGGTGTTAAGCTCATATATTGCGCTTCAGTTCACCGGCTCGACCGTGTTTACCGGAATGTCCGGCGTAAAAAAGGAATTAAAGTACGCCATTCCCATTTATCTGGTGACGGCCGGTATTTCCCTTCTTCTTCTTGTTTTTTATAAACTAAAGGAAATGGGGGTTGTATGAAATACC